>CAZTFJ010000060.1:0-6716 GCA_964612255.1 uncultured Rikenellaceae bacterium
GCAAAGGTTAAAGGATGGCCAAATGGAATTATTAGGCTCGCTCTAAAAGCAGTAAACATGTACGAGAGCTTGGCTCACGCCATAAAAGACGGGGAGTCAAATTGGATAAAGCAGAACCAACCCGATATATGGGCAAAAACCCACAAATATGTTTACCTCTCCGGATTTTTTATTCATAGGCTTTCGGGCAAGTTTGTAGAGTCAATTGGCAGCAACGTGGGCTATATGCCATTTAACTACAAAAAACAAGCGTGGTGCAAACCGGGTGAGATGAACACCCACCTCTTTCCCGTTGAACGGGAAAAACTTCCAGATTTGGTTAAGCCCTCGGAGCTAATTGGGTATATCACCAAAGAGGCATCAGAAAAAACAGGGCTTCCCGAGGGCTTACCAATTATAGCATCAGCTGCCGATAAGGCTTGCGAGGTGCTTGGGTCGGGGTGCATATCGCCCGAAATTGCCTGCCTAAGCTATGGCACAACAGCAACCATCGAGACAGTGAATTCACGATATATTGAGGTAATTCCTTTCTTCCCCTCATACCCCAGCGCCATACCAAACCACTACAATACCGAGGTTATGATTTACCGCGGATATTGGATGATTAACTGGTTTAAAAAGGAGTTTGGGCACAAGGAGGTTGAACTGGCCAAAAAGTTGGGCAAATCGGCCGAGGAACTTTTTGACGATATGATTAGCTCAATACCACCCGGCTCAATGGGGTTAACCCTACAGCCCTACTGGTCGCCTGGGGTAAAAATTCCTGGCGTTGAGGCCAAAGGAGCTGTAATTGGCTTTGGCGATGTGCACACCAAGGCTCACCTTTACCGCTCAATTATTGAGGGGCTAACCTACGCCCTAAAGGAGGGAGCCTTACGTACACAAAAGCGCAACGGGGTTAAAATTCAAAAACTTAGGGTATCGGGTGGCGGATCGCAAAGCAAAAATGCGCTGCAAATGACCGCCGATATTTTCAACATGACCGTTGAAAAACCCCATACTTACGAAACCTCGGCGCTTGGAGCCGCCATTAACTGCGCAGTGGGGCTAAAACTATATCCCGATTTTAAAACCGCTATCGACAATATGTGCCGAGTTGGAGAGGTTTACAACCCAATTGCCAAAAACAGTAAAATTTACAATCAGCTTTACAGCAAGGTTTATAAAAAGATGTACAAACGCCTAAAACCGCTTTACGAAGATATTAGAGAGGTTACTAACTACCCAAAAAAAGGCGAATAGCCATAGAGCATTTGTAACGAGCACAATACTTAACAGCATTTTAAAGACTTTAGCAAAAGTCTTTATATCTTTGCCATTCGCTTTGCTAGATGTAATTAGCTAGGCTTATGAAATATACACTTAACAACTGCTCGCATCCATATGCAAACAATACACCCCACTAATTTTGAGGAAAAAATTGGCTTCCATCGAATTCGCGAAAAAGTAGCAAATCAATGCCTTTGTGAAATAGGCAAACGAAAAGCAAACTCTGCAAAATTTCTTACCGATTTCAAAACAATAGCCCAAAACATTGAGCTAACCGCCGAAATGAAAACCATTTGCCAGATGGAAGACTCATTCCCTGTAGATGGTTACGCCGATACAACTCCTTTTCTGGAACGTATTAAACACGAAGGATCATGGCTCGACGAAACAGAACTATTCAGCCTTCGGCGATCCCTCGACGCAATTAAAGCCATATTAACATTTCTGCGAAAAGGTGATAAACCCAAATACCCCAACCTAGCCCAATTTGCCAGCAATGTAGATTATTTCCCATTTATTGCCGAGCGGATTGATTCTATCCTAAATCGTTTTGGCAAGATAAAAGATAACGCATCGCCCGAGCTGGCAAGGATTAGAAGCGAGATAACCGCAAAACAATCTTCGGTTTCAAAACGAATAGGCTCTATCCTCAGGCAGGCTCAAGCCGATGGGCTTGTTGATTCCGATGCATCAACCTCGCTCCGCGATGGTCGTATTGTAATTCCGGTAAGCGCATCGAACAAGCGCAAGCTAAAAGGGATTGTACATGACGAGTCGGCCACAGGAAAAACAGTTTTTATTGAACCTGTTGAAGTAGTTGAACTCAATAATGAAATACGTGAGCTGGAGTACGATGAGCGCAGAGAAATTGTTAGAATACTTGTTGAGTTTGCCAGCACCCTCCGCCCCTACCTGCACGAATTGCTTGAATCGTACAACTTTTTGGGCGAGATAGATTTCCTAAGAGCCAAAGGGCTTTTTGCCTCAACGGTTGCTGGGGCAAAACCCATAATGCATACAAGCCCAAAAGTATACCTACGCAAAGCCGTGCATCCACTTCTCATGCTTGCGCTAAAACGCGAGGGCAAAGAGGTTGTTCCGTTGGATATTGAGCTCGACGAACAGAATCACATCCTGCTAATATCGGGACCCAACGCCGGTGGAAAATCGGTATGCTTAAAAACGCTAGGCGTTTCTCAATACATGCTACAATGTGGTTTTTTGCCACCTGTGCTTGAAAATTCCGAGATGGGAATATTTAGCAAACTTTTTATTGATATTGGCGATGAGCAATCGATAGAGAACGACCTAAGCACCTACAGCTCGCACCTGATGAGCATGAAGTTTTTCTTGAAAAATGCCGATAGCAACACCCTAATTCTTATTGATGAGTTTGGCGCGGGGACAGAACCGTTGGTTGGAGGCGCTATTGCCGAATCGATTCTACAACAATTTAACCAGCTGGGCACTTACGGTGTAGTTACAACCCACTACAGCAACCTTAAACACTTTGCTGCCAATGCCAAAGGCATAGTAAACGGAGCCATGCTTTTTGATATGGGCAGAATCGAACCCCTATTCAAACTCGAAATTGGCAAACCCGGTAGCAGCTTTGCTTTTGAAATTGCTCGCAAAATTGGGCTGCCAGAAGAAGTGCTAAAACTTGCCGAAAGCAAAACCGGAACCGATTACTTGAGCTTTGAAAAGCATCTGAAAGAAATTGCCCGCGACAAGCGATACTGGGAACGTAAACGCGACCAGATTCGCAAATCGACAAAAAAAACCGAGGAGTACGAGCAAAAACTTGCCGATGAGCTGGAAACCATTAAGCAGCAAAGCAAAATCATCATAAAAAAAGCGAAAGAGGATGCCGAGAGTATTCTGGCCACATCCAATAAAATAATTGAAAACACCATCCGCGAGATAAAGGAATCGGCAGCCGATAAAGAGCGAACTCGCCAAGCAAGGCAGGTGCTCGATGAGTTCAAAGAGAAAGTTAAGGAACTAACGACTGAAGTTGACCCATCGGTTGAAAAAAAGATGGAGCAAATTCGAAAGCGCCAGCAGCGAAACAACGAGCGCAAACAAAAGCGTGGTGAGCAAAATCCCAACAAAACCCAAACAACAGCCAAGCCCAAACCAATAGTCCAAGGCGATAAGGTGAGAATTATTGGCCAGGATGCAGCAGGCGAGGTAATGCAAATTGATGGCAAAAACGCCATTGTTGCCTTTGGTAGCATGCTAACCACTGTAAAAAGTAGCAAGCTCGAAAGGATATCTCTTACAGATTATAGACGTAACGAAAGAACCGTGAAAAGCCCTCAAACAGGCATTGGTTTCGACCTTCACAAGAAGAGGCTTAACTTTAAATCCGATATAGATGTTCGAGGCTTTCGTACCGATGAGGCACTGGAAACAGTGCAGGATTTGATTGACGAAGCGGCAATGATAGGAATTAGCAGAGTACGCATACTTCACGGTAAGGGAAATGGCATACTACGTCAGGAAATAAGGAATTTCCTTAAAAGTATGCCATTTGTAAAATCCTTTGCCGATGAGCATATCGACTTTGGGGGTGCTGGCATTATAATAGTTGAAATGGATAATTAGCTAAAGTACCTAACTTACACTTTTTATCTGTATAATATGTTTGATAATTGCTAACAAAAATCTACAATCCAGTTTATGCAATTTGAAAGTACTCGTAATTTGTTTTTATAAAATAATGGTATAAATTTGAGATAGAATTGGATACATCAAAGCTACAACGTTGCACCAATTTATATTAACCAAACCACAACCTAAAACCCATAAAAGATGAACCAATTTATACTTGATCCTGTTATTTGCCTTATAAAAACCACGGGATATATTAGTCTTGCTCTACCTTTAATAGCACTGGCCTTCTTAGGTTTTTTTAGGCATTTAGTTAATGGCAAAAAGCCAGATTTTATTCTCGACCACAAAAAAATTCATGACGAGTGGTTATCGCGAGGCTCATTTTCGGCTATTCTTTTGCCAATAATGGGGTTCTTTATCTTTATTTTTAACGCCGTGGCTTGGGCTATTTATGGTATAATCTCAATTTTCGATTTTATAGGCTTTATTGGCAAAGCCATTTGGTGGGCAATAGTTTGGTTATGGAACGAGTTTATGCATCCTGTGGTATTTTTTATAGCCAAACTACTTTGGCACTACGTAATAATTTGGAGCTGGCGATACTTTAAGCTAGCCATCACACTTATTCCCGAGGCCTTTTCGGTAAGCACATTTAAAAATGGGTTTATATCTGTACTAGCGGTATCGTTTGTCACCCTATTCTTTTTATACCTAAGTAGCATTTTGCAGCTACCTTGGATCTTAATAATCCTATTTTTTGCCATACTCTTTAGCGTGCTGTTTTTTACGCTTTACACACTTTACAACGATGAGAAAAGGTCGTTTAGCGAGTTTTGGACTGGAACTTTGATGGCAAAACTTGGAATTCTGGTTCTCATAAGCATTGTAAGCGCATCAATTGTAACCGTTTTTCATATGTTTGCCGGCACGGCAATACAAGCACCAATGTTAGGCTTGGCACATCCCATATCGTTAGCATTAATTGCAGTGCTTGTAGTTACGGTTGTGGCCTCTTTAGTTTTTAACGCGTTGGCCCCTGCTTACACATCGGAGAACAATGGTGATTTCGACAACAAAGAATTTTTAATCAACACGAGTCTGAGGCTACCACGCCTTTTGGGTTCTATCCCATTCTTTACCATAGGTAGCATTCTGGCATCACTAATAACATTAATCATTGGTACTTTTCTTTGGTGGTCAACCAACACCATAAAAGCATCGTTCTGCGAGCAATCGCTAAACAAAATGCAAAACGAGCTTAGCATGGCCAACTCGCACTTTAATGCATTTTATAACGTTAATGCTCAAGCCAATATGGCCAACGATTTTGCCACAAAAAGAGTTAAACGGATGGCTGTGTTAGAGTCGAGAATTTTTGCACTTGAGATTTTTGAAGACAATTGGATAAACCTTATCAGCAACCTGCCAAAAGGGATTCGTTCCACAAAGGGAGAAAAAAACAAACTCGAAATTATTGAACGCAGATATGCCGACGAATCGGTTGAAATAGCCGAGGAAATTGGACAGGCAGAGAAAGTTGTGGCCGATATACAGGCAAAGCTAAAATCAACGCCAAATAACACGGAACTCGATGCCCAGGCTGAAATTATTAAAGCCCAACTCGATGATTTGAGGCTTAATAGAAATAGGCTTGAGTCGCAATTTATACTCAATACAAGCTTAACGCAAGCACGCATTAAATCGATAAAATACACGAATGCGATGTGGGTAATAGGTTCATTCTTTGCAATGCTTGGTCTGGTGCTGCTCAGCGCTATTGTGTTTACACCATATTGGGTTTATCAGTCGAGGTTTTACTTCGATTTGTACAGCTACCACCATGAGGGCAAATCTTACCTTAACGAGCAAATTGAGTTTTACCAAAGACGTAACCCAAACCAACCACTACTTGGATTTTTTGTGCTACTAATTATTATTACACTATCTGTTGTTGGCTTAATTGGTGCTGTTTTTGCATTTTAAAATCATCATAAACTGAAATTACCAAGGGCGTAAGCATTGCTGTTTACGCCCTTGGTAATTTTTATCGCCAGAGAAAACATTGCGCAGTGTGCGAAATCGAACATTCCGTGTTGCATATTCGAACACTCAATAAAGTTACAAACAAACAAAACCAAACGCTTATAGTCTGTTTTAAAACCAGTTACATATTATGGCACGCTTAGTGATAAATAATGAGCAAACAAGAAAATCTTTTTAATAATGGACAGAGTTATTGAGAAAAAAAGGTGGCCTTTAAAAAAGGTTCTATGGATTGCAGCAAGTGCACTAGGTGTGCTGCTAATTGGTTACTACATAATTTTTGCCGATAAAAGTTCTAAACTAAACGTTGAGGTGGATAAGCTTACCATTGAACCGGTAGTTGAGGATCTATATCGCGACTACATAACCGTAATTGGAACCGTTGCCCCCATACAAACAATTTACCTAGATGCTACCGAAGGCGGAAGCAGGGTTGACGAAATAGTTACGCAAGAAGGCTCATGGGTTGATAAGGGTGATATTATTGCACGCTTTATCAACACCAATCTTATTCTGGAGATATCGAACTTCGAGGCTAACGTTTCAAGAGCCAACAACGAGCTTTCTAATATTCGGTTGCAGATGGAGCGCACCACGCTTGAAACCCAAAGCCGTTTGCTCGATCTGAATTTTGAACTCATGGAGCGTAAACGTACCTTCGATAATAACAAGGTACTTTATAAAGAGAACCACATCTCAAAAGATGAGTTTGAGCGCTCTAAAGAAGCATATGAACTGAATATAAAGAGGATTGAACTATTCAGAGCAAGTGCCAAGCAAGACTC
>CAZTFJ010000060.1:6726-7238 GCA_964612255.1 uncultured Rikenellaceae bacterium
CTTACCCAAATGCAAACGCTAGAGAACGATGCTAAACGTTTACAACAAAACCTATCGGTAGTTCGCAACCGGCTAGATGCACTAGTTTACCGTGCACCCGTTTCGGGTGAGCTGGCCTCGCTAAATCTTGAAGTTGGACAGGTTATAGGTATGGGTACTCGCATTGGCGCCATCCACGTGCTCGACTCATATATGCTTAAGGTAGATATTGACGAGCACTACATATCACGAATAATCCGCAAGCTTAGAGGCGAATGCGAATTCTCAGGAAACCAATACCCCGGGCATATATCAAAAATTTACCCAGAGGTACGTAACGGCCGCTTTACCGTGGATATGGTTTTCGACAGCATTGTGCCACCAAACATCCGTATTGGGCAAACATCGAGAATACGCCTTGAATTGGGTGAATCGATGATGTCCATATTTATTTCTTAATTTAAAATAGTAAAACCATTAATGGTTTTACTATTTTAATGGTTATTTTTTACTGTTTTCTTTATTTCTTATAA
>CAZTFJ010000060.1:7248-10678 GCA_964612255.1 uncultured Rikenellaceae bacterium
AGAATACGCCTTGAATTGGGTGAATCGATGATGGCAACGCTAATTCCACGGGGAGGCTTTTACCAAAGCACTGGCGGACAATGGATATACGTAGTTGACCCATCGGGTAAATTTGCCACCAAACGCGCCATACGCATCAACAGGCAAAACCCACGCCATTACGAGGTTACCGAAGGTCTACAACCAGGCGAAAAGGTAATAGTGTCGAGCTACGATAACTTTGGCGACGTTGACAAGCTTATCCTTAAAGACTAGTACAAAACAAAGGCAATTATAACAAACCCAATAATATCAATAAGTTATGAATAACAACCTAACAATTAAAACCAAAGGGCTAGTAAAAGTATTCCGTACCGAAGAGGTAGAAACAACAGCGCTAAACAATGTTGATCTTGAGGTAAAAGAAGGTGAATTTGTAGCCATAATGGGGCCATCGGGCTGTGGTAAATCTACCTTACTTAACATTTTAGGCCTTTTAGACAACCCCTCATCAGGCGAATTTTACTTCAACGATGTAGAGGTGTCAAAATTTAAAGAGAAGCAACGCACTAATATGCGTAAGGCTAACATCGGTTTTGTTTTTCAGAGCTTTAACCTAATTGATGAGCTAACCGTATTTGAAAACGTTGAGCTGCCCCTACTCTACATGAACGTCCCCTCATCGGAACGCAAGAGAATGGTTGAGGCTGTGCTTGAGAGAATGAAAATATCGCATCGTAAGAAGCACTTTCCTCAACAGCTATCGGGTGGTCAGCAGCAGCGTGTAGCCATTGCCAGAGCAGTTGTTGCAAACCCCAAACTAATACTTGCAGATGAGCCTACCGGTAATCTGGACTCTGCCAACGGTGAAGAAGTGATGAACTTGCTAAGCGAGCTTAATAATGAAGGCACTACCATTGTAATGGTAACACACTCGCCCAGCGATGCAGAAAAGGCTCATAGGATAGTACAACTATTTGATGGGCATATCGTTACCGAAAATGTAAAAAAAATACTATAACACTTATCAATAAAAACTTGCAGTATGAAAGAGATTTGTATACCAGTCCCTGGTTTTGGCGACGACCAAATAGCAGATGTATCGATTACTGTTGGTAATAAAAAAATGTCGTATAGCTTCAGAGTTGAGTCATTCCCCTGGAGAATTGATAATCAGAATGAAAATAGCGAAGGGCTTGATAGCGACATTGAACATGCTACTCTAGAACAAATTAACAACTTGAGGAAAACGCTTTCGAGTTACGATAAGGGATGGGAGCTTATACAAATTTTCACTCCCCGCCGAGGAGCATCGCACATACAAGTACTTTATAGAAAAATAAATAATTAATATAATCCCATGAGCAATGCTATTGAATAGCATAAAAAAACGGAAAGAACACAAAGCATTAGTATAAAAAATACCCAATAGTATTGCTCATTTTTTTGCCACAAGGCAAACCAAACCTACAAACACGTTGAAACATGTTTACAAAAAGAATACTTTCGCTCGCTACACTTCTAATTCTCTTACTACCCGGATTTGCACAGGAAAAATGGAAATTAGAAGACTGCATTAGCCATGCATTGCAAAATAATATTCAAATAAAAAGAAGCGAGCTACAAGAAAAGATTGCCCAGAAGGACTTTACAAAGAGTACATTTGATTTAGGGCCAAACCTCTCGGGGTACTTTAACCACCAGTACCTAAATGGTTCTACCTTTAGCCAGTACGAACTTAAGTTTGTACGAAAGGAAAACCAGGGCGGTAGCTTAGGTATAAGTTCTGAATTAACACTTTTCAACGGGTTGTACGGACTAAACAATAGGACAAGGCTAAAATACGTTTTAGAATCGCAAAAGCAGAATACCGAAATCTTAAAAAACAACGTAACGCTAAATGTGGTTGCCGGTTTTCTGCAAGTTCTGCTAGATACTGAAAACCTCAAGCTAGCAAACGAGAAGCTTGAGTTAACAAACGAACAGCTAAAAAAGGCCGAGTCTGAGCTAAAACTAGGTAAAATCTCACAAGGCGATTACCTAAACTTAAAAGCCCAAAACGTAAATCAGCTAGCATCGGCAACTCAGGCCAAAAACAAACTAGAGTATTCAACCCTAGAGCTGGCTCAACTACTTGAAATTGATAACCCTGAGAACTTTGACGTTGAAATTACCCCAATTATTATATCGGATAACCCTAACGATTTGGATAGTCAGTACACGTTTAGCCAAATAGCTGAGCTGAGGCCTCAGATAAAAAAAGAGCGCTTTAACGTGAAAAGTGCCCAAAAAAGCCTGCACATGGCCTATGGCCTATTTAGCCCACGCGTATCAATAGGCTACTCATTTGGGTCGGGTTACGACCAGTCGGCTTGGTACGGATCCGTTGATAATAGGATATCATACCCAGATTATACATACGGACAACAAATAAAAGACTATTCGCAACATATGCTCCAGTTCAGAATTTCTGTCCCAATTTTTCAAAAGCTTTCAAACCTTACGCGAGTTAGTCAGTCTAAAATTCAACTTTTGGATGCAAAATATGCATTGCAAGAAGCAGAAAAACAAGTTTACAAAGACGTTCAAACCGCTGTTGCAGATGCTAAAGCCTCATGGGACAATTACAAGGCATTTAGCGAGACAGTAAAGAGTTACAAAGAACTCTACGAACAAACGGTTAACAAATTTGAGCTGGGTATGGTAAATGCGCTAGAAGTTGGGATTGCCCAAAACAACCTAATTCAAGCAGAAGGGCAATTGTTGCATGCCAAATATACCTATATCCTGCGGATGAAAATACTTGACTTCTACAAGGGCGTGCCTATAGCCCTGTAGCTTTGGTGGTTTAATAATAGGTTTAGTTTATGGTTTGTTGGTTTGCCCCGGGGTGGTTCCCGGGGCATTTTTTTTAACCATTTTGAAAAGAACACGCTAAATTGGACCTTTACCAACCCTCTACAATATTGGCTTCCAAGAACGCCTATTTATTTAATTTTGGTCATTGTTGTCAGGTAAATCCAAGTATTGCTCCAGAGGACTTGCCTGCTGGCAAGCAGGGCAAGATAGCGATAGACGATAAATTGATTATGAAGTTATTGCACCCCTGCCTTTGCCGGTAGGCAGGCCAGCTGGGGTGCGATAGTATTTGATTATATTTTTTATCGTTGTTAGCCCCCCACGGGGGCATAAATTAGTTAAGCATCTTAATTATAAACATTTCGAAAACACAATAAAATTTTTACCGGACAATAGCGATTTTTGGTAAAATGTTTAGAATATTACCCCAATACCTATAGTTAGCATAAAAAAAGTGGCGATTCTGCTTCGAATCGCCACCATGCTAACAAATCTAACCTATTATAAACACCTAAACTAATTCTAAGAAAATATTATTGATAATCGGGCAAAGCATTCATAAGCTTTTGGCGCGAGAAGAAAATACGACTTT
>CAZTFJ010000061.1:0-10574 GCA_964612255.1 uncultured Rikenellaceae bacterium
GGCAGCAGGTTTTCTTTCAGGAACGAATCGGCCTCGCGAACATTTGGGTTTATAGCCCACTCCCACTGCGTTGTGCTTATATGGTACTGAGCATTTGGGAATACGGCAACAAACTCGCCCTGTTCGTTTATAGCAATACCACCTCCGCAATGGTCGTAGTGCAGGTGGGTGTGAATTACATCGGTTATATCCTCGGGTTTGTAGCCTAACTTGGCTAAGCCCTCAATCAGTCCATCGCCACCAAAAATGCCAAAATGGCTAAAAAACTTTTCGCTCTGCTTATTACCAAACCCCGTATCGATTAGTATCACCTTGCCATCAGTTTCAATTACCAGCGACCGCAAAGACAGGGGGATTAGATTATTTTCATCGGCTGGGTAAACCCTGTTCCAAAGCGTTTTGGGGACCACGCCATACATAGAACCACCATCAACCTTAAAATTTTGAATATTAAACTGCGAAATCTTCATATAAATATTTTTAAAAAGAGAACAAACATTGGCTAACCAAAGTTCAGCTAACGTTCAATAACCCTCAAACCTTTTTTTGATAAAGCATCGGCAAGCAAATCCCAGTCGGCATTCAACAGATTATCGAGCGGAAAAAGTTTTTGCCTACCATCAACCGTTAAAACCCTTACCGATTTTAACCCGCTATTTGTTGGACGCTCAATATAAACACAATCGATATCGGCTAGCCTATAATATTTGCGGTATGGGTAATAGTAGCTAGCAACAACCAAAAACTTCTCTGATATGCCCACTTTGCCCATCCCAAGCGTTCCTATCAAGAACGACATAAGAATAAGTAAAACAAATATAATTAAGGCCACAATGTGAATTGAGGGAACAGTTGACAACTTGTATAAGGCAAAAAGACCAACCAGCGGAAAGTAGGTGCGGGGATTGAGCAAAGGCAAACGCACAATTTGGACAAAATTCTGATACGCAATCTCGTTGTTATCCACAGGCCTTACCTTACGTAACGATAGCCCTTCAAAATCGACATACCCCTTTTGATCAAACGATTCGTAGCCAAACTTTAAGGCTTGCACCAACTCGAAGCTATTGGCAAAATGTTGCGTATGAATTTTAATGGGTTGCGGCATATCAAGCACCTTAATGGTAATGGTGTCCATCTGCAAAAAACCATTGCGGCGGTAGTAGCTAATATCCTGAATATCTTTCCAACCAATGGTTTTAACCTCTTTTGATGTTGCAATAAGTATCCCTTGGTTGGTTACGTGAACCGAAACAACTTTTAGCAACTGTCGGAATACGTAAAAGACAAAAAGCAACCAAACTACACTCGTAAAAGCCATAGCCGCTTGCCCTTTCCAGCCATCAACATAAAAAATGGTTAAATACAAAAGCGAGAAAAAGAATACAAGACACAAGGCTAGCCCGATAAAAGTTCCGAACCAGTACCATTTATTAGAGATGCTTTTCACAAGAATAAAATTTAGTTATATACTAGATTATCAACGGTATTCACTACAGTGGTAACGAGGTCGCTCTTTCGCTTGTGGAACCCTCATATATTATTCATAACCTTTTGTGTTAGCTGCCTTACATGAGGGTTTCATACGTAAAATTTTAATCTACAACAAACAGATTTAACGCAGGATTTTGGTTTAGCAATTCACATAATATTGAATAAAGTGCAGGCATTTCGCTCTGCAGGCTCTTTGGTTTCTCGAAAAAATGCTCTACTGCCACGGCAAAAAACTCGCTGGCATTGGCTCCAGCATAGGATCTAAAAATATGAGGCTTACCAGAATTTATCTTTTCCATCTCAACCTTTGCAATGCTCATCACAGATTCCATAGCATGGCGTTGTTGCTGACCAAATGCATCCTTTTTTACTATGGAATGCATTAAGGCGTGCGCCATTTCATGCAAGCCCAAATTTATTGCATCGTTGGGATTATCAAACCCGCTTAATAATTTTTTAAGCGAAAAACTTATTAGCCCCCGGGGATGCACCTCACCATCATGCATTGCACCAGAATGGGGATTTCGAAACGAGTCGGGATAAACAAAAACGGTTTTAAAATCTTTTAGGAAGTATTTCTGATACCCAAAGGTAATTTGCACCATTGCGGCAACCACCAGCAACTTAATAGGCTGCGTAGCCTTTGCGCCCATTCGGCCCACAATGCGAACACCCTTGGTAAACGAGTAAGCCCTTTTAACAAACCGCACCCTTTGCTTATCGTCGAGCTTACTATAGTAGGGCGAGTATTGCTTGTAAAACCTATCCATTGCCCTAGCTACATCTTTGGGAAAATAAAATAGCCTCCAAATCCCTCGAAGAAACATAATGTTAACAACAACCAAAAAAGCAAACACTAATAAGAAAAAAGGATTTGTAAAAGGCATTGGCTTTGGGGCTAAGTGAATTCTAAAAAACCAAAAGTATGAAAAATACACATAACAAAAAACCCAGCCGTTAAGCTGGGTTGGTGCGGATAGAGGGACTCGAACCCCCACGCCTTTCGGCACTAGATCCTAAGTCTAGCGCGGCTACCAATTACGCCATATCCGCAATTGCGGTTGCAAATGTACAACCTTTTTTGTTACTAGCAAACATTTCGTAAAAATATTTTCACCAGAGAATCAAAAAACATTCAAGGGACTATCCATCTTGACAATAAAAATTGTGCATCCTAAATATTTCAAAACCATCAACAGTAAACTAAAACAAAAGACCAATTTTTCTTGCAAATCTTTTATACTTTTACCTCAACTTAACAAAAAAGCATAAGCACACTAAAAAAACTACACCTACAAGCATGAGCAATCCGATTTTACAGGCAAGAAATCTCACAAAAAGTTACAACGAAAACCAAGTTCTTAAGGGTATTGATTTAGAAATTGAAAAGGGACAAATAATTGGGTACATTGGCCCAAATGGTGCCGGAAAATCAACAACAATAAAAATATTCTGCGGCCTGCTCACCAACTTTCAGGGCGATGTGTCGGTATTGGGATTCGATATCAGAAAAAACCCAATTGAAGTAAAACAAAAAATTGGCTACATACCCGAAAATGCATCGCTTTACGATATGCTTACCCCAATGGAATTTATTGATTTTATTGGCGATATGAGGGGACTACCAGCAGACGAAACAAGAGAAAAAGCGGAATCGATACTCAAACTTTTTGAGATTCATAAAAATATGCACGACCGGATTGCAACCTTCTCAAAGGGTATGCGCCAAAAAGTGCTAATTTGCTCTGCCCTACTGCATAATCCCCAGCTAATTTTTATGGATGAGCCTCTTACGGGCCTCGATGCCAACTCGGTTATTATGATAAAAGAGATGCTTGTTCACCTTGCCCGCGAGGGCAAAACCATTTTTTACAGCTCTCACATCATGGATGTGGTGGAAAGAATATCGAATCGCATTGTACTGCTGGACCAAGGGAAGGTTGTTGCCGATGGATCGTTCGATGAGCTCAAAAGCCTATCGAACGACTTATCGCTAGAAAACCTATTTACCAGGCTTACCGGAACCTCAAACTACTCCGAAAAAGACGAAGAACTATTTAGCATGCTAAACAAGTAAACCATGATTAAGCTTTTACTTTCTCTCTTTGTGCCTTTCAAATCTATAATCAAAAGGATGGGAGCCAGCTACACCCAATTCATTAAAATACTTGAGCTAAAGTTGACTTTAGATAACCGTAGACCCAGTAATTTTAACGGCAACAGAGCTAAAGAGAATAGCAGCTCGCTGTTCTGGCAGTTTCTTATGATGTTTATCCTTGGGCTAGTTATTTTAACGATAACCACAAAGCTGCATGACTCGTTTACCCTGTTCTTTCTGGGACACTCCATGCTCACCCTAACAATATCAATGCTAATAATATCGGAATTTAGCACTATACTTCTCGACACATCGGACAACACCATACTCCATCCACTACCAATTAACAGCACAACGTTAAGCCTTGCACGTAATGCGCATATTTTTATCCACCTAATGTTTTCTGCGTTAAGCTTAATGTTGCCCATAATTATACAAATTGCCATACAGTATGGCATTGGATCGATGGCAGCGTTTATTTTTGCATTGATTTTAAATGTGATATTCACCCTATTCCTATCGAACTTACTGTACCTAGGCATTATGAGATTTGCCAAGGGCGATAAGCTTAAGAATTTGTTGATGTACTTTCAGGTAGTTATGGCCATTCTGTTCATGGCAATTTATCAGCTTAGCCTCAATCTGTTTGAGAAGATAGACTTTTCCAACATTACCATTGCCACAGACTGGTACACCTACATCATCCCCTCAACCTACTTTGCAGGTTTTACCGAGATGTTTTCGAGCCTAAACTTTAGCCCTAACCTTACTATTCTCTCACTAGTTGCGCTTGCCCTCCCGCCACTGGGGCTATACATAATTGGCAAATACCTTACCCCAATATTCAACAAAAAACTTGCAGACATAGAGCAAAGCGACAAGTTAAGTTCACAAAAACAACCGCGCACGCTAGCCAACTTATTCTCAAAACTGTTTTCGTTTAACCAGCAGGAGCGCACAGCCTTTGTTTTGATATGGAAACTTATTGGCCGCGAGCGACTTTTCCTGCAAACAGTGCTACCAACATTTGGGTACATCCTATTCTTTATGGTGTTCCCGTTCTTTAAAGATTTCGAGGGGATTACATCGCTTGCAGAAACAGACAAATACTTTGTTATTCTATACGCGTCATGCTTTCTTTCGGCATCAATTCCCCCATCAATGAGTATTGGCAACAACAAAGAAATTGGTTGGCTAATTAGGAGTTTGCCCATCGAATCGCCACATCGGTTTTTTATTGGTGCCATGAAATCGGTTTTTGTGCGTTTCCTCACCCCTTTTTACATTGCTGTAAGCATAGGTGTGGTAGCAATTTGGGGCACCAAAGCAATAGCCGACATTGCCGTAGTTTATATGGTGATGTACCTAAATATCGTTGCTGCTTTTTTAGCAACCCCCAAAAAGCACCCTTTTAGTAGCAATAAAAAATCGAGCAACTCGGGGGCAACCCTGGCAATCTTTTTTCTGGTGATGATGTCGACAATAATTTTAGGATATATTCATTACTACGGGGCACAAATGTATAAATTCTTCCCAGTGATGCTAATCCTGATTTATGGGTTAGCCATATACATAGTTCAAACTATGATTTTTAAGAAATTTTTCACTTGGAAGGCTTTGGACCTAGCTAACTCGCACTAAGCAAACGTGCATAATGCAAAAATATTCACCAGAAAAAGTGTAGATTTGAAAACATCTTAAAGAAATTCAGATTTTTAACCAATGCTAATCCTTCGCATATTACTAATACCAATTACATTGCTATATGGAGCAACCATATACGTAAGAAATTTTCTTTTTGATATTGGCGTAAAAAAATCCACATCATTTAGCAAGACAGTAATTTGCATTGGGAACCTTACGGTTGGTGGTACAGGTAAAACACCCCACACCGAGCATCTAATAAATCTTTTAAAAGATGATTTTAACGTGGCAACCCTTAGCCGTGGATACAAGCGTAAAACCAAAGGATTTATGCTGGCCAGCAGCAATAGCACCGCATCGGAAATTGGTGATGAGCCAATGCAAATGCTAACCAAATTCCCCGGAATTACCGTAGCGGTTGATGAGCAAAGGGTAAGAGGCGTTGAAACGCTGCTTCAGCAAAAGCCAAGCACAGATGTAATACTGCTCGACGATGCATTCCAGCACCGTTACATTAAGCCAGGTTTTTCTATCCTACTAACCGATTACAACAATCTGATTTACAAAGATTTTTTCCTACCAACAGGCACCCTGCGCGACAGCTTTGCTCAACGAAAACGAGCCAGCCTTGTACTAGTTACCAAGTGTCCCGCCAACTTACACAGTAATGAGCAGCTAAAAATCATAAAAAAATTAAAGTTAAAGCCTAACCAGCAAGTATTTTTCACAACCTATAGGTATGGCAGCATAAAACCAGTTTTCGAAACAGTAAACCCTCCAGAAAAACCAGTAACCTGCACAGCGCTTGCCGGGATTGCCAACCCAAAGCCCTTTTGTAAACATTTAAAGACCAACTATAGCATTACCAACACAATTGAACTAACCGACCATTATCGTTTTACCGAAACAAAAATTAAAGCTATCTTTGAAAGTTTTTCGCCTTTACTAAAAGGAGGAACACACATTGTAATTACAACCGAAAAGGATGCTGCCCGCATTAGGGAATTTACTAATTTACCCGATGCGATTAAAAGTGCTTTTTACTTCATCCCCATCGAGGTTGAGTTTTTAGATGGCAAACAAGATGAATATAACAGTAAAATTTTAGAATATGTTGGAGAAAGTAAACGAAACAACCGCTTACATTAAGAGTAAGGTAACCATTGAGCCCGAGGTGGGAATTATACTAGGTACTGGTCTGGGCGGATTAACCAAGGATATTGACAACCAAGAAATTCTGGAGTATGGCGATATACCCAACTTTCCGATTTCAACCGTTGAGGGACATCACGGACGGTTAATTTTTGGTACGCTGGGCGGCAAAAAGGTGGTAGCTATGCAGGGGCGTTTCCACTTTTACGAGGGGTACGACATGAAGGAGGTAACATTCCCTGTTAGGGTGATGAAACACTTGGGTGTGAAAAATCTATTTGTTTCCAACGCCAGCGGTGGGGTAAATCCCGATTTTGAAATAGGCGACCTAATGATCATAAACGATCATATAAACCTACTACCCAACCCGCTTATTGGTCCTAACATCAAGGAATTTGGCCCCCGTTTCCCCGATATGAGCCAAACATACGACCACAAGCTAATTGCCTTAGCACAAGATATTGCCAAGAATAACAATATTAAAACACAGATTGGTTGTTACGTGGGCACCACCGGGCCAACTTTCGAAACACCAAAAGAGTATCAGTATTTCCGTATTATTGGTGGCGATACGGTGGGTATGTCAACCGTTCCCGAGGTTATTGTGGCACGCCACATGGGGCTGCCTGTTTTTGCCATTTCAATAATTACCGACCTAGGCGTACCGGGCAAAATTGTTGAAGTTACCCACGAAGAGGTACAGCGCATTGGAATGCAAGCCGAGAAGAAGATGACCCTAATTATGGAGGAAATGTTACAAAACCTATAGGCAGTAAATACTAAAAGTTCAGTTACTTCATATTCAAAACAAAAGAGCCAAGCACAATGCTTGGCTCTTTCTGTTTTGGTTAAAACTTCTCCAATTACCTAAATCGGGTGGCAACCACCACGGTTTTCTTATACCGTTTTATATCACCACGCAAATCGAAAGCCTCAATAAAAATAACGTAGGCTCCAATGGTAACACGTTCGCCACCATCGGTTGTGCCATCCCACTTAATGCTTCCCGATGTACCCAGCGTTACATTGGCTGCCAATCGTTTTACTCTTCGTCCACGCGAGTCGAATACTATGATGTTGGCAATATATCCACTCTCAGGTAGCTCGTAGCTCATCATCACATAATCCTCATAACCATCGCCATCGGGCGAAAAGACCTTACTCGAGAGCGAAAACTCGTCCTTAACATCGGCAGGTTGGGTAAACTGTGAATTTTGAGCCGTAGGTGTAGCAAAACCAGCCGTTTGGGCTGCCGATTGCCAGCTCGATGACTGATTGGTAGGCATATCGGGATGTATTCGCTCCAACGACACGCCCTTGGTATCGGCTAGCAGCGGGTTATGCATATCGTCGGTATAGGCAAATACATCAATATTATCGCCAGTATCGGATAGCAACATCACGTAGCCGCCATCGTTGGCGTAGCTAGGTAGTAAAACTGTTCGATTAGCTTGGCATCTGTAGTAAGCACAGCGTAGCTGTTGGGTAACAGTAGCCACGATTTTTCAGCAGCACGATAGTAATCGCCAACCAGCTGGGTAGCAGCATCGCCATCAGCAATCCACAGCTTGCTAAGGTCAAATGCCTTTTCGGAACGGTTAAATATCTCAACAAAATCGACACCACCAGAATATGGATTGTACAATATCTCATTCACCACAATATCATTAGGACTAAGATTTTCTGGAACAGCAAGGAGCACACAATCAGTCTGTAGGCCATTACCAGCAAAATCGGTAAGTTGCTGGGTAAAGCAAAGGTTATACACCTCGCGGGGCAAAATTGCATTTTCGAAAGTGAGCGTTACCCGGTTAAACCTTGGGCCAATTGCTGTTGCCCAGAGTGGCGTTCCTATGCTTCTGTCAATTGTATAGTTACTTACAAGGGTTAACGCCAGACTATCCATAGACTCCGAAAAAGCAATCTCGAACTGAGTATCGCCAACAACCTTAACCTCTGTTACCCAAGGATTGGTAATATCAGGATTATTGCCAGCCACAGAGTTTTCCCTGCCAGGTGTTCCTCCCGATGGGTCGGACGAAGCAATCCAGTTCAGAGCACCCTCAACCAGGTTGTTGGCATCAATACGCTCAAGCGAAAAGCCCCCAGCCTTTTTGGTATCGTCGCCATACCATGTATCGGAATACTCAACCCACGCAATTAGGTTTTTATCGTTATCGTGCAAAGCCAAAAACATACCACTCACCAGCAGCGATGGGAACGATGGGACTCCAATTACGTTACCATAGTCGGCCAACTTTTCGGCTCCGCTTGTTGATGTTAACACTGCATAACCGTTGGGTTCAACCTTAGCATCGGGCAAATTAACATATTTATCGTTGCCTGCTAAAATCCAGTTGTTAAGCGATATAGTTTGACTGGTTCGGTTAAAAATTTCGATGTACTCAACGTTGGGCAAACCACCATTTGCCGATGGCCTAGCCATAACCTCATTAATTACCAAATTGCCAAACGTACCCGCTGCACCAAGTCCAACCTTAACACTATCGTTAACCACGGTTGCTCCAGATGCCGATTTAATTCCACTTATACGAAGCATTAACTTCTCTAAAGGCAATTCCTCCGTTCGCAGCGTAACACGATTGTTATGCTCTGCATTTGGGTAAGATCCAAGCACTTGAAATCCGTTACCCTGCTTATCTGAAATATGGTAGTTGCTTGCAATTTGGGAATCGATAATATCAACATCAGCAGTAAAAACAATATCTAAGGATGTTAAAGAGAGCATACGCGCCTGCTGAATTGTTGGTGGATATATGGCCGACCCCACCCTAATATCATCTATCCAAAACTCGCCTGCACGTGAGGCCGTGTAGGTAAACACTGGGCCACAGCTGGCAACCGAAGTGTAAGTTGCATCTACAATGCTACCTGCAAGTTGCCATAAGGACTCAAATAAATTGGTTTGATACCATAGATTCCACTCGCCATTTGGAGTTCGAGTAACCTTAATATTAACGGTTTCGTCCTCGTCCCAATTAAAAGGCGACTGTATTAGCAGCTGCGGCGAATGTTCCACTCCAACTCTCCACAACGACAGCAAATCGGTATCGCCCGAGAGGTTAACCCCAACGGCATAACCGTTGTACGCATCATCAAAATTATTTTGGCTAGATGCAAGCACAAACCAAAAGGCATTGTCGGACGAGGGATCCCAGTTGCCATTGCGCAGAGCAAACGACCACTCCATAGGCCCATAGCCCAAATTGCTTATCGACAAGGGAATTGGCAAACTACTTACGCCATCGACCCCGGCCAAACCATGCCTTAACTACAAACCACCGGCAATAGGCAAAATGGACGACACGCTCCAGCTATCGGAAATATCAAAAGAGGTAGGACTGCTCTCAAAATCCTCATCAACATAAGTCACTGCTGAAGCACCATTCCAAATTGGATGCGAAAGGCAAGGTTGAATGCTAGCTTCGGTTGTAGTTGCCTTTAGCCCATAGCACCCAACCTCGCTTAGCTTAACATTGCTCCAAGCTGCAATGCCGTTGCTTGCCGAAATTGTAGCAGGATTAGCCACCATACCGCCCGGACCATAATCAACACCCAATGTAATATCGGCATCGATATCAACATCAACATTCCCAAACAAATCGGCAAAGCCAATCGAAATAGAGCAAGAGTTCCCCTGCGCCGTAACAAAAGGCTGATCTACAAACATAAGTTCCGTTGCCTCAACCACCAATTCGTGACGAGAACCGATAACGCTCTCGTTCCATGACGTGGGGAAACCCGAGCCAGCTACATCCGTTTGCCAGCTATGCCCCGACGCAGGAATATACAGAGAAATGGTAGAACCATCGGCTAAACCACCCTCGTTTAAATAAACGGCCAGGGCAACCTGAACCGACGATGCGTTGGGAATAACAAAACCATCGTTGGTAAAAGTTAGAGTAATACTTTCGGAAGTGATGGTTGTAGTTTGGGGCTGGATAATCTCGTTATCAACCCTTAAAACAGCACCAGCAAGGGCACGAGCCAAATTTGCATCAGTCTGACCCTGCTGCGAGCTAAAAACCATTTTGGTAACACGGGTGGGCAGCTCATCGGTATCGCCCAAATCGGCAATACCAAACCGGAGCACATCCACCGCATCGCCAGGGGTTACAGCCAACGAGCTAATATTACCATCAGGCAGTGGGCTGGTAGCCTGAGT
>CAZTFJ010000062.1:0-491 GCA_964612255.1 uncultured Rikenellaceae bacterium
CGGGTGGTCATATCGGTTTCCATTTTGCGCCCTTTGTCTTCAAGTTCTTTCTGAACATCAAAGTACATATCGTAGCTGTTAAGCAGTGAGTCCATATCAACCCAAGCAACTATTTGAGCGTTTGCAACTCCTTCACCCACTACTTGCTCTTCAACTTGATTTTTATCAGCCTTAGGAGTTCCTGTGAAATGCAAAACGTAGAGTGCCGCTAGGGCAAGGGCTAAAATAATGTTTACTACTAGTGATGATTTTTTCATTTTTCAAAATTGGTTGAACCGGTAATGTGCCTGTCCGGCTTGTTAAACATTGTATTTACATATCGAAACGATTGCAAATATATCGATTATGCTGTATAAAAAAAGTGTTGTTAAAAAAATTACTCAAAAAGACCTTCGTCGCGAACCGGCTCGCCGGCGGGCTCGACGGTGTACTCCTGGGCCGTCGTCACGTCCGCGGTCAGGTCCGCGCCGGACATCGTCGGGCTGGCCAGG
>CAZTFJ010000062.1:503-10506 GCA_964612255.1 uncultured Rikenellaceae bacterium
CAACGTATTTTTGGTTGCTAAATTCAATTTCAGTGCCGCTATCCTGCAGATAAACAGCCATATCGCCAATTGTAGCCTGCAGAGGGAAATACCTAGAATTATCTTTACTCTTTTGCCAAGGCTCATCGTAATCGGTTGGTGCGGGGATTGGATATCCTGGCCCAACTTTAACTACGTAGCCACATTGTACCTTTTGCTTTTCTTGCACACCGGGGGGCAAAAGCAAACCTGCCTTTGTCCTTTCTTCTGGATTTTTAGGCTTTATAAGCACTCTGTCGCCTACAACAATTAGCTTGTCAAGATTTTTTGTTTCAAGGGTTAATGCCATAATTCGTATGTGCTGTATTGTTTTGCAAAGATAGCTATTTGTTAAAAGCAACGTGAGCTGAACTTGGTGTTAAAAGGATTTGAGTATTTGTAATATACAGAAAGACAATACCATATAGGGTTGAGTGGTGTGTTAGCAAGTTCTCTTTTTATAAAAATTTAACAATAGCAAGAACCGTTAAATGGTTTCAAAAACAAAGCGAGCTTTTTGTTGATACAATTCACCGGGTTTGAGCAGTGTGCTGGGAAAATGGGGCTTATTGGGTGTGTCTGGGAAGTGTTGCATCTCCAGACAAATACCCATATGCTTTTTGTAAACTGTTCCGTTATGCCCACTTAGGCTGCCATCTAGAGAGTTGCCTGTATAAATCTGAAGGCCGGGGTGGCTGCAATAAACGGTTAATTTTCTGCCGCTTTCGTTATGTTCAAGTGTTGCCGCCGGAGTGCTAATGCTATTCATTGGGTTTAGCACATAGCAGTGGTCAATTCCGCCATTAATTTTGTTGAGGCTTGGGCCAATAGTTTTGGGTTCGCTAAAATCGAACGGTGTTAGTTCGCAATCGACTAGATTCCCTGTTGGTATTTGGGTTCCATCAATCTCAAGGTATTTATTAGCGTTAAGCGTTAACTTGTGCGAAAAGATATTGTCCTTAAATCCGTTAAGGTTAAAGTAGCTGTGGCTTGTTAGGTTTACATGTGTTGGGGCATCGGTATTTGCGAAAAAGTCGATATCAAAGCTGTTATTATCGTAAACGGTATAAACTACTTTTGTGGTTAGGTTACCGGGGTATCCTTCCTGCAGATTGGGACTATGGTATGTTAAGCTAAGCTTTGCGTGGTTGTTGTTTGTTTCAAGTTGATAATCCCACAGCTGGTTGTGAAAACCGTTATTTCCGCCGTGCAGGTGGTTTGGCGAGTTGTTAATTGGAAGGTTAAACTCGTTCTCATCGATAGTAAATTTACCCTTTGCAATTCTGTTGGCAAAGCGACCTACAATTACACCAAAGTGAGGGTGACCTTTTAGGTATTCATCTAGGGTATCGAAGCCGGCAACAACCTCTTCAATTGTACCCTGCCCGTTTGGTGCTTTTATTGAAGTGATAATTCCTCCAAAATTGGTAATGCAAATATACAGACCCTTTTCTGATTTAAAGGAAAACAGTTTAACCTCTCGGTCATTATGCGTATGGCCAAATAGCGTAGTTTCAACTTTCATAATTTCATGCTTGCAATTATATCCTAATACCCATTATGCAAATATCATCAAGTTGATCGCTAGGCAAACCGGTTTTAGGATTTGGATAGTTCATCCATTCAAGAATTTCTTTATCGATAATTGCCTTTTGCGACTTAGTATCTAGCAGATGGGTGTCAAGTATTATCTTCTTTAATCGTTTAGACGAAAATTTTTTATAGTTTGGGCCTCCTATCTGGTCAATTATTCCGTCGGTTGTGATGTAAACCATATCGCCTTTATGCAGTTCTATAGAGTAACTATTAAAGGTGTTTTGCTTAAAGTGTTTTGATATGGGAATATTATCGGCTTTAAGGGTGTAAAGGGTATGCTCGCTGTTGCTTGCAGTTATTTCAAGATGTGGGGCAGGCTCTATGTGCTGACTCTTGTTTTTTACGATATAGCATGGAGTGTGAGATCCTGCATACTGCAAAATTATTTTCCTGTTTTTTTTGCTGATTTTGCAGAATCCAATTACCATACCGTCGCGTACTTCATTCTCTTTATTCTCTTGTTGTAGAGCATTTAAAAGATTTTCTTTAATAGTGTTAAGCACTTCACTTGGTTCGGTAATATGCTCTCGTTTCACAATTTCATTAAGGAGTGAAATGCCAAGCATACTCATAAATGCTCCTGGCACCCCATGCCCAGTACAATCGGCTACTGCAATTAATTTTTGGTTATTTAACTCAGTTGCCCAGTAAAAGTCTCCACTTACAATATCTCTGGGTTTGTAAAGAATAAAGTTTTGTTCGAAGTGTTGTTTTAAAATCTCTTTACTTGGCAAAACGGCTTTTTGTATAAGTGATGCGTAGTAAAGGCTATCGGTGATTTGGTTATGGGCGCGTTCAATTATCGATTTTTGTTGCGATATTTCGCCATAGGCATGCTTAATGTTTTCTGCTTGTGCTTGAAGTTCCTCCTTTTGGTTGTTTATTTCATGTGTACGCTCCTTCACTTTCTCTTCAAGTTCTAGGTTGGTTTTTCTTATTATGTCTTGGATTTTTAATATTTGGTCTTTCTCCATTCGCTCTTTTTCCAATTCGGTTTTAACTACCTTTCTGTTAAGCAATCCAATGCGATTTGATAGAGCTAACGTGAACAGGAGAACTTGACCAAACGAGCCAAACTTTAAGCTGTTGCTTAGGAGGTACGAGCCTAAATTCTCTGTGCTGGGTTTAATTATAACATAGGTTACAAAGGCAATGAGCGATAGGAAGAATATGGTATTGGCCCATAGGTAATAGCCAGATAGGTAATGGTTTTTGCGAAATGTGGTTATGGCAAAAGTCAGCAAGAAAACAAAGGCAATTATGTGGATAATATGCACATACGGTGTGAAATTCCAAAAATAACCAAGGTTGATAAGCACAATTAGTGTGAGGGGTACAACGTAAAGCAGCTGAAACCATCGGAAGAAAATATGCCATTTCGGAAATCTCTTCTCAGAGTCGAGAAAATAACGAGAAAACCCTATGTACGAAAAGGTGCAAAATAAGGCTATGTAATTACCCGAAAAACGCGTAAACCAGTCCCATCCGGTTATTGAGTATCCTACCCTTTCGTATGCAATAAAGTAAAGCGCCATGGAGGTGAACGCCATAAAAAAATACAAAAAGCTTTTGTCCCCAAACAGAATATACTGAAACAGAATATAAAACCCCAGGGATATAAGCATTCCAGCAAGCACTGCTAGAATAACCCAGTTGCGATTGTACGATTGCATCTCAAGTTCAGCTGGCCGTAAGTAAAGGTTAACCCAAGGTTTAAACTCTTGTTTTATCTCCGTATTAAGCTTTACGTAAAATGTGGTAGTGTTATCCCCAATAATTTTTACTGGAATTATTGAAGGGTTTTGTGGAAATATGCTGTTTGAACTTGCTACGTATTCACCATTTTTGGCTAAGTATGCAGTATCGTACTGGCTTAATACATATATTTCGTTGTACTGTTTTGGCATTATATCTAAATGCCAATCAATGTGGCTAAGCAGCTTGTTGTTTACCGAAAATCTAATCCAATGGTAATCTGCATCCTCAAACAAATTGCTGTCTGGCGTGAACTGATATCGGTTAGGGTTTTTTATGAAATCATCAAAATTTAAAGTACCATTCTTATCCGGAAGGATCTCAACATAAGGGGTGATATTATATTTTTTTTGCAGATTGCCATTTAATGTAAAAGTTGACTGTGCAGACGCTTCTGCTCCGAACAACAATAACATTATGGTTATTGCAGAGAGCAAGTGCTTGCAAATTGCTACAAATTCGATCTCTTTTTTCACCTAATTATTAGTGTCTTGAGCGTTTAATATAGGTTAGATTATAAGGATTTTAAAGATAAGTAAATTATCAGTGATAAAATAAAAGCTCACAAAAGAAATTATTAAGCCCGTAAAAATCTATAGAAATACAAGTCAAAAAACCTATTTTTGTGGAGAGATGGTGTATAATGTTTCCGATCATCAAACAAAAAAATTATGATAAAACTTAATCTAAAACTTTTAGTTGCTATGGCAATAGTTGCCACAACGCTGAGTTGCCAAAACGATGGCAGTAAGAATCAGCCCGAGACAGTTTCTCCAGATGTTGAACTTACCGCTCAGGAGATTGAGAATGGTATTTTAACCCCTGAGGTGCTTTGGAAATTTGGCAGGGTAGGAGGCTCCTCGGTTTCGCCCGATGGGAAAACCGTGCTTTTTACTATTAGCCGTTACTCAATGGACGCCAACAAGGGCGTAACTAATATTTACACAATTCCTGTAGCGGGCGGCGAGCCTACTGAGTTAACCACTAACGCTACTAACGATTTTAGCGCCCAGTGGCTTTCCGATGGTAATCGTATCGCTTTCTTATCTACCCGCAGCGGTTCTACTCAGCTCTGGGAGATGAATGCCGATGGAACAAACCCCGTGCAGGTTTCCGATATTGATGGGGGTATTAGCTCGTTTGCTTACTCGCCCTCAGGCGATAGGATTATGTACACTAAGAATGTGCAGATTGAGAAAACGCCTAAGGATCTGCATCCTGATATGCCCAAGGTTAACGTGCGGATAACAGATAATATGATGTATAGGCACTGGAATTACTGGCGCGATGGTAGTTTTCGTCATATTTTTGTTGCCGATTATACAAACGGCAAGGTAAGTGAGGGCAAGGATATTATGGATGGTGAACCTTGGGATTCGCCTATGTCGCCTTACTTTAGCGATAATGAGGTGGCTTGGAGCCCTTGTGGTAAAATTATTGCCTACACCTGCAAGAAGTTTCACGGAAAGGACTTGGCTGTTACCACAAATTCCGATATCTATTTATACAATGTTGAGGAGGGTACTACCGAAAATATTACCGAAGGGATGATGGGCTATGATAAGTATCCTGTTTTCTCGCCCGATGGCAAGATGATTGCTTGGCAAAGTATGGAAACTCCAGGCTACGAGAGCGACAAGCATAGGCTGTTTGTGCTTAATCTCGAGAGTGGCGAGAGAACCTATATCACTAAGGGATTTGATCAGAATGCCGACAGCTACGTGTGGGCCAGTTCTGGTAACGAGCTCTATTTTATTAGCGGTATTAATGCAACACACCAAGTTTACAAGGTAGATGTTACCTCGAAACAAATAACTAAACTAACCGATGGTTGGCACGATTATACTTGGGTTTCGCCTGCAGGAGAAACGCTAGTTGCTCAAAAAATGAGTATGAGTATGGCAACTGAGTTATTCACCATCAACCCTGAATCTGGTGAAGAAACTCAACTAACGCAAATTAATACACATATTTACGATAATATTAAGATGGGAGAGGTTACCCAGCGCTGGGTAAAAACTACCGATGGAAAAGAGATGTTGGTTTGGGTAATTCTGCCACCAAATTTCGATGAGAATAAGGAATATCCGGCATTGCTTTACTGCCAGGGTGGTCCACAAAGCGCCGTGAGCCAATTTTTTAGCTATCGCTGGAATTTTCAGATTATGGCGGCTAATGACTATGTAATTGTTGCGCCAAACCGTAGGGGATTGCCTTCGTTTGGTCAGGAGTGGAATGCCCAAATTTCGGGCGATTATAGTGGCCAAAACATTAAGGATTACCTTAGCGCTATTGATAACGTGAAGCAGGAACCTTGGGTTGATGCCAATAGGATTGGCGCTGTGGGTGCAAGCTACGGTGGTTACTCTGTTTACTACCTTGCAGGTATGCATAACAATAGGTTTAAGGCCTTTATTGCACATAACGGTATGTTTAACTTTGAGAGTTTTTACGCATCTACCGAGGAAACTTTCTTCCCCAACCATGATTTTGGTGGACCCTTCTGGGATAAAAGCAACAAAGTTGCTCAGCGCACCTATGCCAATAGCCCGCATAAGCTGGTTCAAAACTGGAATACTCCCATAATGGTAGTTGTTGGCGAGCACGATTATCGTATTGCTTACTCAGAGGGTTTGCAAGCATTTAATGCAGCGCAGCTACGGGGTGTACCCAGCCGCTTGCTTGTTTTTCCCGATGAAACGCACTTTGTTACTAAGCCCCAAAACGCAGTTGTTTGGCAGCGCGAGTTCTTTGGATGGCTCGACAAGTGGTTGAAATAATTGCTGATATTAATAGAAATAAAGAGAGTGGGCCAATGTGGCCACTCTCTTTTTGCAATAATCTACCGACTGGGGGACAGTTTTAATCCCACGTTTAGAAGTTCCCTAGGTGCTGTGCCGCTTGCCTAAACCTTTTAACTCAAAATGGTAACACCCCTTATGTTAGCATGCGTTAATTTTTCCTATTAATCAAGTTCACTATTACTTTTATGATGATATCCTTTTCATCAGGTTTACTAACAGCAATCATTAACGTTAAAGCTACTAATGCATTGTCAGCAATTCTTTTAATACCATATTCATTAAAAAGAATTCCATTTTTTTCAAGGAAATATAAGAACAAAAAGGCTGCAATCCTTTTATTCCCATCTGAGAAAGAGTGATTTTTTGTTATAAAGTAGAGTAAGTTTGCAGCTTTTTCTTCAATACTTGGGTACAAATCAACACCATCAAATGTCTGATAAATAGACGATATTGAACTTTTAAACGACTCATCTTTCTCGTTGCCGAATAAAGGACTATTTCCGTACACTCTTTTCACGTTATGTATTTGACATATAGCCTCATCGTACGTTAATTGATAAAATTCTTTTCCTGACGTTTCAGTAATCTTTAAACTTTGGTAGTCATATTGGTCTAAAATATCAAGAGCATAAGCATAATCAGATATGATTTTCAACAAGCCGATGCTTTCATATTTTGTTATGCTTTTATATTCAATTACTTCGCCAAGGATTTTTACAGATTTCTGCAATTCTTTAAGTTGTTCTGCTTGCTGTGTTATTTTTTTCTCGTTTATACTATACCCTTTGATAAGGTATTCTTTCAAAATTCTATTTGCCCAAATTCTGAACTGGGTACCTCTTTGGCTTTTAACCCTATACCCAACAGATATTATAACATCAAGATTATAGTAATCTACTTGGTATATCTTTCCATCACTAGCAGTTGTTGCATTTTTTGCAACAACTGAGTTTCGTTCTAGCTCTTTCTCTTTGAAAATGTTTGATATATGCCTGGATATTACTGATTTGTCTTTCTGGAAAAGTTCTGTTAATTGATTTAAGTTTAACCAAACAGTATCATTATCAAGCCTTACTGTAATCTCGGTTTTACCACTATCAATCTGATATATCTCTATTTTCGAGTTATTCATTACTATTTTTTCTCAAATATAAGCAATAACTCATTATTCCTTCGATTTGTTGAATGCTCCGATTTTGTCTCTAATGCACTCTAAATAAGATTTATAATCATTCCGTGAGCATTTAAGGCTTATGTCATAATTTACTAAAGCCCTTTCAGCGCTTTGGCTTTAGCCTCAATGTAGTTGTCGCAAATGTTGTTTCGGCCAATTAAAAAATCTATCCTGGCTTTTTCCAGTTCCTTTCTTACTTCAGGTTGCACGCCCGATAGAATAATTCGCACATTCTTAGTTTTTAGGTATTTAATGGTTTCGCGAAAGTTGTGAATACCTGTTGAGTCGATAAACGGAACGTAGCGCATTCTTAAAACAATAACCTTTGCCCTTTTCCCAAAGTTTTTAAGCGTTTCGCGGTATTTCTGTGCAGCAGCAAAAAAGAATGGGCCTTTAATCTCGTAAACTTCAATATCGTTAGGTAAGTCTGAGTAATCCTCCAGGGCATCAATATCGGCATCGGCAGCAATAATATGGCTTGCGTTCGACATGCGCTGCATGAAAATTAGAGCAGCCAGCACCATACCAATTTGAATGGCAATGGTAAGGTCAATTAGCACTGTAAGTAAAAAGGTGGTTACAAGCACCAAGATATCGTACTTAGAGCCCTTAAGAATTGAGTAAAAAGAGCGCCACTCGCTCATATTGTATGCTACAACTACCAGAATGCCAGCAAGGCAAGCTAGCGGAATTTGTGCTGCCCATTTCCCAAAGAATATAATAATTAGTAAAAGAGTTAGAGCGTGAACAATGCCTGCCACAGGGGTTCTTCCACCATTTTTTACGTTGGTAGCGGTACGTGCAATGGCACCTGTAGCAGGTATGCCCCCAAACACTGCCGATGCCATATTGCCTAAACCCTGCGCAATAAGCTCGGTGTTCGATCGGTGGTTACCGCTTATCATCCCATCTGCTACTACAGCCGATAGCAATGACTCAATTGCGCCCAGCAGCGCAATAGTAAAAGCAGGTGCAATATATTGCGAAATGCTACCCAAATCAATTGTAGGCAGGCTAAGGCTTATGGTTGTGGGCAAATCGCCATATACCGAGCCAATGGTATTTACGGGGATATCGAACAGGATTACAGCAACCGTTGCTAGTATAATGGATATGAATGAGCCCGGTATCTTTTTAAAAATCTTTTTAGAGTAAACCGATATTAGAACCGTACCAACAGCAATGCCCAGTGCCCATAGGTTAAGGCTGCCCAACGATTGAAAATATGCCCCCCATTTAGGTATGAATTCCGATGGAACGCTGCTCATAGTTAGGCCAAAAAACTCTTTTATCTGGGTTGAGAAGATGATTAGGGCAATACCACTTGTAAAACCTACAATTAGCGGATGGGGTATAAACTTAATAATTGTGCCCAGCCTAAGCAAACCAAATGCAACCAGCATAAGTCCAGCTAAAAAGGTCGATATTATTAAACCTTCAATTCCGTATTGTTCAATTATACCAAATACAATTACAACAAATGCACCCGTTGGCCCCCCAATTTGCACACGGCTTCCGCCCAGCAACGAAATTATAAATCCAGCAACAATTGCCGTAATAATCCCTTTCTCAGGCGATACCCCCGATGCTATAGCAAAGGCAATGGCAAGCGGAAGTGCCACTATACCAACTATTACGCCAGCCATTACATCGCTTTGCAGCTGATGTTTGTTGTACCCTTCGCGGAGTACGCTAAACAGTTTTGGTTTAAAAATGGTATTCATATGTCTACTAATAATGGTTACACCAATTGGCTAATTGGTGCAAAAAGGTTTTGTAAGTATGATTATTGAAATGAGTTTGTAGGTGTAAAACGCCCAAAATCGATTTACTTATCTATAGCAGGACTTTATCCAGTGTGCTCAATATCCCACTTAAGCGCGTGCCTGCAATTTCTGGCAATAGAGTGGTTGTTGCCAATTATGCTCATTGCTTTGAATAGCTTGCTGCGTATGGGTTTTTGCTTGTTCAACTATTTACTTTTGAAGGCGCAAAGCTAGTAATATTTAGGTTGTTTTGTAGATATTTAACCAAAATATTTTTTGTGCTTGCTGTTGGCTAAGGATTACTAAAAAACCCATCTTATATTTGAAGATGGGTTTGTACAATAAACTTGTTAAGTTTAGAATCGTTGTTCTACCAGTTTCCAGTCAATCAGGTTCCAAAACGCTTCAATGTAGTCGGGTCTACGGTTTTGGTAATCGAGGTAGTAGGCGTGTTCCCACACATCGCAGGTTAAAATGGGAGTAAGCCCATTACGGATAGGATTACCAGCATTCGATTCTTGCACAATTTCAAGATGTCCGTAAGCATCCTTTACCAGCCAAGCCCACCCCGAGCCAAAAAGCGTAGCTGCTGCCTGAGCAAAAGCTTCTTTAAATTTAGCAAATGAGCCAAAGTCACGTTCAATGGCCTCGGCCAGCTTGCCCATGGGCTCTTTCTGGGGATTTTTTGAGAACGCCTCAAAGTAGAATGTATGGTTCCAAACCTGAGCGCCATTGTTGAAAATGCCACCATCGGCCTCTTTAATTATGGTTTCTAAATCAGCATTCTCGAACTTAGTACCTTTTATTAAGTCGTTAAGCTTGTTCACGTAAGCCTGATGGTGCTTGCCGTCGTGAAACTCTGGGGTTTTGCCACTGATGCTTGGGTTCAA
>CAZTFJ010000063.1:0-10490 GCA_964612255.1 uncultured Rikenellaceae bacterium
TCACTCCCGAACCGCTATCGACAGCCTCGTTGGGCTGAACAAAACGTAGGCTACCATCGGAATTTTTGGCCATAAGTATCATACCATGCGATACAATTCCGCGAATTTTGCGTGGTTCTAAATTTACCAACACGCAAACCTGGCGCCCAACAACCTCCTCGGGCTTAAAGTACTCGGCAATTCCCGAAACTATGGTTCGCTTATCAATTCCAGTATCAATTTCGAGTTTCAGCAGCTTCTGTGTTTTGGGAACCACCTCGGCAGCAAGCACAGTTGAAATACGGATATCCATACGCATAAAATCCTCGTAGGTAATGGTTTCCTTTTGTGGTTCAACCGCTTTAACAGCATTTGCCTCGTTGGCAGCCTTTGTTGCCTGCAGCTTGGCTAGCTGTTTATCAACCACCTCATCCTCAATCTTCTCGAACAGCAACTCGGCTTTGCCAATCTGATGCCCAACGGGCAATAAATCGGCCTTGCCACCATTTTCCCAACCCAACGATTTTACATTGAGCATCTGGCTCAACTTATCCGAAGTGAAAGGTAAAAACGGCTCGGCAAGTATGGCAATGTTGGCACATATTTGTAACGATATATTTAGAATAGTTGCCACCCGCTCGGGCTCGGTTTTGAACAGTTTCCAAGGTTCTGTATCGGCCAGGTATTTATTTCCTAGTCGTGCCACATTCATGGCATCGCGCAGCGCATCGCGGAAACGGAATACTTCTAGGTTTTTCTCAATGCCACTCTTTAATTTGGGTATTTCAGCAAGGGTTTCCTTATCAAAATTTGTGAGTTCGCCCAAAGCTGGAACCTTCCCATCGAAATACTTATGGGTAAGCACTAGGGCACGGTTCACAAAATTACCAAGAATGGCCACCAACTCGCTATTGTTACGTGCCTGAAAATCTTTCCAGGTAAAATCGTTATCCTTGGTCTCGGGCATATTGGCGGTTAGTGTATAACGCAGTACATCCTGCTTACCCGGAAACTCATCGAGATACTCGTGTAGCCATACAGCCCAGTTTCGTGAGGTAGATATTTTATCGCCCTCGAGGTTGAGAAACTCGTTGGCAGGCACGTTGTCGGGCAGAATGTAACTACCCTCAGCCTTAAGCATCGAGGGGAAGACAATACAGTGGAAGACAATATTATCCTTGCCAATAAAATGAATCATACGGGTTTCGGGATCTTTCCAGTACTTTTCCCAATCGGGGGTTAGCTCCTTAGTTGCCGAGATGTAACCTATTGGCGCATCGAACCAAACGTACAGCACTTTTCCATCGGCTCCCTCAACGGGAACGGGCACACCCCAATCGAGATCGCGGCTAACCGCACGAGGTTGCAAGCCCAAATCGAGCCAGCTCTTGCACTGCCCATAAACGTTAACTTTCCACTCCTTATGATCTTCAACAATCCACTTCTCTAAAAAGGGTTGATACTTATCGAGCGGTAAAAACCAGTGCTTGGTTGGTTTTAAAACTGGCTTTACTCCGCTTAGGGTCGATTTTGGGTTTATTAAATCGGTAGCATTCAGGCTTGTTCCACACTTTTCGCAATGGTCGCCATAGGCATTCTCGTTTGAACAATGCGGGCATGTTCCGGTAATGTACCTATCGGCCAAAAACTGCTTAACCTCGGGGTCGTAATACTGCTCGGTGGTTTTCTCAATAAACTCACCCTTATCGTATAGCGTTTTAAAAAAATCGGCCGAATGCTCATGGTGCACTTTAGATGAAGTGCGCGAGTAAATATCGAATGCAATACCAAAATCCTCGAACGATTTTTTAATAATGCCATGGTACTTATCCACAATATCTTGAGGTGTAACACCCTCTTGCCTAGCTTTTATAGTTATTGGAACACCATGCTCATCGGAACCACAAACCGAGATAACATCTATGCCCTTCATTCGCAGATAGCGGGTGTAGATGTCGGACGGAATATACACACCAGCCAAGTGGCCAATATGAATGGGGCCATTAGCGTAAGGCAAGGCCGATGTAATTAAATAACGTTTGTAGGCATTCATAGCATAAATGTTAGGTTTGCTCAAAAAAATAAGCCCATTGAAAGGCTTTTTCCCAAAATTATCTAAATTAGTAGAAATTATGACCAGATAATTAGATGCAAATGTACTAACATTTTACCAAACCCACAATGGAACTTATTACTCCTCCTCCGCTCAAATTAGGTGATGCCATAGGCATAGTTGCACCAGCGCGCAAGATTTCGTTGGAGGAGATTGAACCCGCCAAAAAAATGTTTGAAGGCTGGGGATTTAAGGTAAAACTGGGAAAACATTTACTGGGTAGTTACAACCAATTTTCTGGCACCGATAAGGAACGAGCCGCCGATTTTCAGGATATGATAAACGATCCTGAGGTAAAAGCTATTATTTGCGCACGTGGGGGTTATGGCACAATGCGCATTTTAGACCTAATAAACCTGCGCGATTTACAGCGCAATCCCAAATGGGTTGTAGGCTATAGCGACATTACTGTTCTGCACAGCATGCTAAACTCCTGGTTTAAAATTGAAACCATTCACGGCCCAATGCCCATAAACTTTCCAACCAACGGTTTGGCAAACACTACAACCGAGAGTTTACGCAAAACCCTATTGGGCGAAATTCCAGAGTACAACATCCCTACACACAACTTTAATCGTTATGGGAAAGCGCAGGGCGAGGTTTGCGGGGGCAACCTATCAATTCTATACAGCATTGCAGGTACCGATGCCGATATCAGCACAAATAATAAAATCCTTTTTATTGAGGATTTAGACGAATACTTATACCATGTTGATAGAATGATGATGAACCTGAAGCACAGCGGAAAACTTAGCCAGCTAGCCGGTTTGGTTGTGGGCAATATGAGCCGTATGAACGACAACACAATTCCCTACGGTTTAAATGCGCTTGAGATTATCCGCGATGCTGTGGCAGAATATAGTTACCCCGTATGCTTTGGCTTTCCTGCTGGCCATGAACCAGAAAACCTGTCGCTCATAATGGGTAGGCAGGCTACTCTAGAGGTTACAGCCAATGGCACAAAGTTTAACTTTATGCCACCAACCTGCTCGCTTTAGCAAGCTATATTTCCCAGTCGTAACCATCTTTTCTATCGCGAACCGTAACGCCCAGCTTGGTTAGCTCATCACGAATACGATCCGGTTCGGCATAATTCTTATTAGCCTTGGCCTGCAATCTCATATCGAGTAGCATCTCAATTAGCTTGCCAGTAAGCTCTGCATGCTTTGACCCATCGGTTTGCTCATCGGCAAGACCCAAAACATCAAACACCAAGGCATTAAATACCGATTTTAAGCTGGCCAAATCGGTCTCGGCAATGTGCTCTTTACCCTCTGCTAGGGAATTAATTATACGCACCCAGTCGAATAGAACGGCTATGGCAATGGGGCTGTTCAAATCGTCGCAAAGAGCAGCAAAAGCCTTCTCCTGTAGCTCTGCAACGTTTACGGTTGATTTATCCGACGCCTTTAGCTTACCCAGCATACGCGATGCTGCCATTAACCTACCAAGGCCTTTCTCGGCAGCTTGCAATGCCTCGTTAGAGAAATCGAGCGTTGAACGATATTGCGCTTGCAAAATAAAGAAACGAATGGTCATTGGGCTATAGGCCTGCTCAAGCAGCTTGTGCTTACCGGTAAACAGCTCCTCGAGGGTAATAAAATTGCCCAACGACTTGCCCATCTTTTGGCCATTGATAGTAATCATATTGTTGTGCATCCAGTAACGCACGGCCTCCTTGCCATTGGCTGCAACGCTTTGTGCAATTTCGCATTCATGATGAGGGAAAAGCAAGTCCATACCACCACCGTGAATATCGAAAGGTTCGCCCAAATACTTTGTGCTCATGGCCGAGCACTCCAAATGCCACCCCGGAAAACCCACGCTCCAAGGCGAAGGCCATCGCATGATGTGCTCAGGCGCAGCCTTTTTCCAAAGGGCAAAATCGATGCTGTTACGCTTCTCGTCCTGCCCATCGAGAGTACGAGTATTCGATATCATATCCTCAATAACTCTTCCCGACAACTTTCCGTAATTATGCTTCTTATGATACGCCTCCACATCGAAATAAATTGAGCCATTGCTCTCGTAGGCAAACCCGTTCTCAAATATTTTTTTCACCAAATCTATCTGCTCAATAATATGCCCACTAGCCCGAGGCTCAATACTAGGGGGCAGCACATTAAGCATTTTCATAGCATCGAGGTAACGCGTTGTGTAGTACTGCACCACCTACATGGGCTCAATTTCTTCTAGCCTAGCCTTTTTAGCAATTTTATCTTCGCCAGCATCGGCATCGTTCTCCAAATCCCCCACATCGGTAATATTTCGCACGTATCGCACTTTATAGTTTAAATGCTTCAGCAGGCGGAAAAGCAAATCGAAAGTTATTGCCGGCCGAGCATGACCCAAATGCGGGTCGCCATAAACTGTTGGGCCACAAACGTAAAGACCCACGTGGGGAGGGTTAATAGGTTCAAAAATTTCCTTTTTTCGCGTTAGCGTATTGTATATAGATAAATTCATTACTTATTAGAAATATTTTGCGATTAAACCATATTTTTTCTTTTGCAAAGATAACTAATCCTAATTGAAAACTAAGGCTTTCTGACAAAACCAAAATTTATACGCTTACTTTAAAGCTGAAAATTATTGGGAGCAAATTGACTTCAAGCCTATTATTTGGTTAAATTGACTAGAAATAGCTCTACCCGCAAGCCAGTATGAAATTAAAACAAGACCAGTGTAATTTAATTAACTTATAACAATATGGTTATTACGCTATTAAAAACACATAATTGGCATAATAATTTCATTAAACTCAGTTTTCAAAAAAACCGAATATTATCTGTATTGAAAATGATGAAGTTGCAAACAATGACTTTACTTATACTTCTCGCCACACAGGTTTCAGCACAGGATAATAATGAGCTTGATCTGATAAACTTAACCTTAGAAGATTTACTAAACATAGAGATTACAACGGCATCGAGACGACCGCAGCGAATTTCTGATGCCCCCGCCACCGTTGTGAGCTACTCCGCAGAACAGATAGAGCAATTTGGATGGCGCGACTTGAAAGATGTTTTCAGGTCAATTGTTGGCGTTGATGTTTCGTATGATGTGCAGGGAGAGATAAAAACTCAAGTTTCGTTTCGAGGAATTGAGGGTAATCAGAAGATATTAGTGTTGCAAGATGGAAAACGTCAGAATCCGATTACTGGCGAACGGTTTGTTTTTGGCCATAATATTCCGCTCCATATCTATAAACGGATTGAAATTGTGTATGGGCCTGCCTCTGCACTATACGGAGCCGATGCGTACGCAGGGGTAATAAATCTTATTACAAAAGATGGTGCCGACATTAACGGCGTGGAAGGAGGAGTTGGTTACGTATCAACCAATGCTGTTGTATCGAACCTTACATTTGGCAAAAGAATGGGCAAAGAAACAGACGTTTTGCTGTCGGGCAGGATTTACAACGGGCAAGATTTTAAACTACACCAGTATTACACCGATGATATTGATTACGGGATTGTAAATGAATATACCGGGTATTTGGGTAGCCTCGCCAAGGTGTACCCCATTAAGAATTGGAATATGCTCGGAAAAATTCGTTACCAAAGGTTTACCCTTGGGTTTGACTGGCAGCATCAACTCGAGTCCAATGCGCCCAGCTCAATCCCCAGCAACTATGCTTACGTGCAAAACAACTTATGGGGACAAGACATTAGGCATATCTACCTTAACTACCGTGCATTTGAATCAACCAGACTAAATATAAACGCTACCGCAACCGCTGGAGATTATACGATAAATCCCGCTTCAAATTTTTTTATTGCTATCGATTCCGACAATAACGGAACCCTTGACAATGCTGCCCCTGGATACAAGTATGGATACTCAGGTTACATTCAGGGTGATGTAAAAGCTGATTACACGGCTAGTGATAAGCTAAATTTTGTAGGAGGGATATCGTATGTTTATGTTGTATCGTTCCCAAAAACTCAAAACTTAGAAACTCCATATAGGCTAGACGCTGGGCTACAGGATGACCTTTCAATGTTTGTTGATGAAAATGGTTATACCTTTGGACTGCTATCATTAACAGATGCCATTTTTGGAAAAAGAAATTTTACAAACTTTGGATCATATGCCCAGGCAGAGTACAAACCTTTTAAATCATTAACAGTAACGCTAGGAGGTAGATTCGATTACAATAGCATTTATAAAGAAACCTTTAACCCCAGAATAGGGATTGTTTATAATATCACAAAGTACTTAACGCTTAAAGCACTGGCCGGAAGTGCCTATATTGCCCCATCGAACTATTACCGATGGGAAAACTGGGCCAATCCATACGCCATGCATATTCCCAATTTGAATATAAAACCCGAAAAACTCCAATCGGCCGAAATTAGCGGAACCCTCTTTGCTACAAGTCAGCTATCTATCAGAACAAGCCTATTCAGAAACACTATGCGCGATATAATTCGTCCGGTAGAAGCTCCCGAACAGGAAAATGGATATCCATTCTACAACCCCATGCGAACTGTAATTGGCGAATCGACCGCAAGCGGGAGGGTTGAAATAAACGATAACCTGGGCGAAATATTTAGCCAGGGTATAGAGGTTAACATTAACTATAGGGTTGGGAATATGCTCACTTCGGTAGGATATAGCCTAACTGATGGGAAAGATAGAGAAACCAGCTCAAATCTTGCCAAAGTGTCAAAGCATAAAATAAACGCAAATATTTCTTATAGCAACACTAAATTTTTTGCTAACCTATCGGTTAGGTACTACAGCAGCATTTGGACCAACCCACTAAACAGTTACTATATGGGAGAAAACAACATACCCGGTGCAACAGTTTTGTATACTAACATAGGTTACAATATCAGCAAAAAATTTAAAGCACACATCAGCGTCGATAACATTCTAAATACTATGCACTGGGGATCGGCTCCATATGCTGAATCAATTTGGATTCAACCCAGAGCACCACAAGCACTTATAAAACTATTTGCGGGAGTAACATTTTCATTTTAAAAAAGCAGCAATAGGTAATTCAACCATAAACCTAAATTGAAAACTTTGGATTGAGTTTTCCCTAAAGTGATAATAATCACCTTATCAAAATAAACCACATAGGTTAGTTTGTTGTTTGTTTTATAACCTTTTATAACTAAATCCGTATAGTTTTATAATTTGACCATATGTTTAAACAACAAGAAGTTAAGCAAATACTAATATCTTTCAATAAAATTTTACGAAAATGAATAGAACAAAAGCTTTTTCTTTGTTAAAGCCAATTGCTTTAATGCTAATGCTTACTCTAAGCATAAACGCATCTGCTCAAAAAGAGAAGCTGCAAACCGCTCTAGTTTATCAGCTTACCCGCCTAATTGAATGGTGCCCCGAGGGTAAACAGGGCGATTTTGTAATTGCAGTAGTTGGTAATGAACCTGAATTACTTCAACAAATGCTGGCTTTGCAGGTTAGGCGCGTTGGAGCGCAGAAAATTGAGGTTAAAAGCTTTGCCACTGTTAACGACATTGCCAAGGCAAACATCCTGTTTGTACCCGAATCGCAATTTGACAACATTAGCCAAATCAACTCGAAAGTAGCCGGCAGCTGTACCCTAATAGTTAGCGATAAGGATGGCTCTGCTCGTTCCGGCGAAGGGGCTGATATTAGCGTTTGGTTTAACTTCAGGGTTTCGAAGCTTGAACTAAAAATTAACCGAGGTAACATGAAAGACAAAGGCTTTAATGTAAACAGCCAGCTTTATAGCCTTGCTACAGACACATACTAAACTACTTAGCCATGGAAGTTAAATTCTCATTATCAAAAAAACTGTTTATTGGCTTCGGTCTAATTATTGGTCTGTTCATCATCTCATCAATAGTAACGTTTGCTATTCTTACTCGCAACGAAGCCATAAACCGAAAGCTATCTGAACAAAATCCCCCATCGGTAACCCGACTAATTGAACTGCAAAACTTAGTATCGGAATCGAAGCTTCTAATCAAGAACTGGGTTTATATTGATAAGTTGCCCGACACCCCAGATAAACAAAGGCTAAAAGAACTACATAGCACCTTGTATCCAAATCTGGTAAACGGCATTAAGCCTCTGGTTGAAAGTTGGGAACCAGAAGATAAAGAATTGTTCGATCAGATTAACGAAACCATTACAGGTAATCTGTTTCAGGATCACAAGCATGTAATGAGCCAGCTGAGCAACTTTGAAAGCTACAACGATTTCTTAATCCTTATGGATGTGGAGGGTATGGTTGATGCCACCGGATCGATCATGACCACAACCAATCAAGTTCTTGAAGATCTTGGCTTACTAATAACCCATCAGCAAGAAGAAGCTATTTTTGCCTATGAGCAAATTGATGCATCAACATCTTTTTTCAGAATATTTGTAATTATAGGCGGTTTGCTAGTTGTGGTATTTGGCGCAGCTGTTTCTTTTTATATCACAACCAGCATCAAGCGATCTATCAATACAGCATCCGAGGCCATTTCGCAGCTAGCTAATGGCGACTTAATGACCGATTTTGAAATTACGGGTAGCGACGAGATAGCCAAACTCCTCTTTGACCTCAAGGCAATGATTAGTAGACTTCGCGATACAGTGAACTCAATAGTACAAGGCTCAAACGAGATTGCTACTGCCAGCATGGAGCTAAACAATATTGCTCAGGGTATTCTAGGAGGTGCATCTACTCAGGCTAGCAGCGCTGAGGAGGTTTCATCGTCGATGGAAGAGATGGTAGCCAATATCCAGCAAAATACCGAGAACTCTAATAACACCAACAAAATATCTGAAAAGTTAGCTGTTGATATTGAAAAGATTGGAGGTGAATCGGAAAAGAGTATGGAATCTATCAAGAAAATTTCTGATAGAATTAACATAGTAAACGATATTGCATTCCAAACTAATCTGTTAGCCCTAAACGCAGCCGTTGAAGCTGCCAGAGCAGGCGAACACGGAAAAGGGTTTGCTGTTGTAGCTGCCGAAGTGCGTAAACTTGCCGAACGCAGCAAGGTTGCAGCCGATGAGATTCTGAAACTTTCGAAAGAAAGCGTAACCAATACCGAGTCGTCGGTTGAGCTTATCCGCGAAATCATCCCAGAAATTAAGCGTACATCTGTACTTATACAGGAAATTACAGCTGGTAGTGTTGAGCAGAACAATGGTGCTGAGCAGATTAATAATGCCATTCAGCAGCTTAACAATGTTACACAGCAAAATGCAGCTAATGCCGATGTGCTTGTTACCAGCTCGGAAAAAATGAAGAATGAGGCTGATACGCTTAGCCAGCTGATTAGCTTCTTTAAAACCAACAGAAGTTCAAACACAGCAAGCAAAACCTTTGCCCCAAAAGCAGCTACTACAGCAAAACCGCAGACAAAGGCACCCGCAGCTAAGCCAAAAGTTCAATCGAACAAAGTTGAAGATTTTAAGCCAAAGCTTAAAACAGTTCCTCCCAAAACTGACCCAGAAACTAAAAAAGGTAAAGGGGGAGTACAACTTAACCTTGGCGGAAATACCAATACCAAGGACGATGACGGTTACGAAAAGTTTTAACCAGTAAGTTTTATAATTAAGAAGCGGCTATTTAGCCGCTTTTTTTATTCAACTTTGTAAACTCTTTACACCAACTACTAATGCCACACTGCGCACATTTAGGTGTGCGAGCAAGGCAAGTATATCGTCCATGCAGAATTAGCCAATGGTGGGCAACTGCCCATAATTCCTCTGGAATATGTTTCATGAGCTGCTTCTCAGTTTCTAGTGGGGTTTTTGCATTGTGCGAAAGCCCTATTCGCCTGGCTACCCTAAAAACGTGAGTATCTACAGCAATTGCTGCCGTATTAAAAGCCACCGATGCCACCACGTTAGCAGTTTTTCGACCAACTCCGGGGAGCGTTTGCAACTCCTTTAAATCTGAAGGTATTTCACCACCAAACCGATCCATTACCCCTTTAGCCATTCCAACTAAGTTTTTGGCTTTATTATTTGGATACGAGCACGAACGTATTACTTCAAAAACGGCCTCGGGTTGAGCTACAGCCAACGCCTGCGGGGTTGGAAAACGCTCAAAAAAAGAGGGGGTAATCATATTAACCCTTTTATCGGTACACTGTGCCGATAGAATAGTAGCAACTATTAACTCGTACGGATTACTATAATGCAGCTCGGTTTCGGCTACGGGCATATTCTCCTTAAAGTATTCTATTACCTTCTCAAATCGTTCTTTGCGCGTCATGGGTGGGCGTATTTTAACCCAAATTTCTCATTTGCAATTCTTTTATTAATGACCGCCATTAAAAAAAAACACTGCTTATGCATTGATTGTTTGGGTTTTAATTTGACAAATCGATTAAGAAAAACTAAAAATTTGCAATCATAAATGCTTACAAATTTAGTTTTTCTAAAT
>CAZTFJ010000064.1:0-10465 GCA_964612255.1 uncultured Rikenellaceae bacterium
GCAAAGCCTCTTTTATTTGTTGTCATGGTGAGTGATTGGTTGAATGAATGAATGATTGATTGATTGATTGATTGGCTGATTGATGATTGGTTGGTTGATGATTGGTTGGTTGGTTGATTGGTTTTTTGGTTGATTGGTTGATTGGTTGATTGGTTGGGGTTAGGGCATTTTTTTAATGTTAGGTATTTTATGTTGCCTGTCTCAAATTGTCTCAGTTTGTCTCGTAAGCGGTAACTGATGCGATAAATTTACGTTTTTTGTAAGTTTACAAGAGATATTGAAACTACCTGTCTTCTAACCTCTGTCTTCTGACTTCCGTCTTCCGTCTTCCGTCTTCTAACTTTCAGACTTTCAAACCATAAACCATAAACCATAAAATTAATTAGTTAGTCAATTGATTGAACAGTCAAATTACATTCTACTGGGAACATCAATTCCTAAAAGCCACATCGACTGGCGAATGATGTTACCAACCTCACGCGAGAGCATCAATCTCATACCACGAATGGCACTGTTTGGCTCCTTTATGATGGTAAAATCATGGTAAAACTGGTTGTACTCCTTTACCAGCTCATAAGCGTAGTTGGCAATTAGCGCAGGGCTAAACTGTTCGCCTGCCTGCTGCAGAACGCTGGGAAACATCTGTATTAGTTTTATCAACTCACGTTCTTTGGGCTCAATAGCTACATCATTTATGGAGTGGGGCAATTCGATATTTGCCTCGCTGGCCTTACGCAACACCGACTGAATACGAGCATATGTGTACTGAATAAACGGACCAGTGTTCCCATTAAAATCTATAGATTCCTTTGGATTAAAGGTCATATTCTTCTTAGGATCAACCTTAAGAATAAAGTATTTAAGGGCGCCAAGACCTACCATGCTAACAATATCGTTGGCTTCCTGCTCCGTTAGGCCTTCAAGTTTACCAAGTTCCTGCGACATTTCACGGGCTGTTGCCTTCATCTCATCAACCAAATCGTCGGCATCAACTACGGTTCCCTCGCGCGATTTCATTTTGCCCTCGGGCAGCTGCACCATTCCGTATGAAAGGTGGAAAAGATGATTTGACCAACTGTATCCAAGTTTCGACAAAATTAACCTAAGCACCTGAAAATGGTACTCCTGCTCATTGCCCACCACGTAGATATGATCATCTAATTGATACTCGGAAAAACGCTGAACCGCCGTACCAATATCCTGAGTCATGTATACCGATGTTCCGTCGGCACGCAGTAACAACTTCTCATCAAGCCCATCGGCTTGTAAATCGCACCAAACAGACCCATTTTCCTTTTTATGAAAAACACCTTTGGAAAGTCCATCCATAACAATTTGCTTACCCAAAAGGTAGGTTTGAGACTCGTAATAAATCTTATCGAACTCAATACCAAGCGCGTTGTAGGTTACATCAAAACCTTCGTAAACCCAACCATTCATTGTGCTCCACAGCTGGTAAACCTCAGGATCTTTAGCTTCCCACTTACGTAGCATTTCTTGCGCCTCGAGCATTAAGGGTGCCTGAGCCTTAGCCTCATCTTCAGAAAGGCCTTTGCTTTTTAGCTCCTCAATCTGCATTTTGAACTCCCTATCGAAAATAACATAGTAATCGCCCACCAAATGATCGCCTTTCTTACCACTGCTAGCAGGAGTTTCGCCATTACCAAAACGCTGCCATGCAATCATCGATTTGCAAATATGAATGCCCCTATCGTTAACCAAATTTACCTTAATAACCTCGTGGCCGTTGGCCTCGAGAATACGCGCCACAGAATAGCCGAGCAAGTTATTACGGATATGCCCTAAGTGTAAAGGTTTATTCGTGTTAGGCGATGAAAACTCTATCATTTTAGCCTTTCCCGACGAATTTTTGGGAGCAAACCCAAAATTGGTAGCTTGTGCTATGGTATTAAGCTTATTTGTCCAAAAGGATTGGCTAAGGCTTAGGTTCAGAAAGCCTTTTATCACATTGAACGACTCAATGGAATCAACCGAATCTATCAGGTATTGGCCAATTTCGTTGGCAGTATCCTCTGGTTTTTTCTTTGATATTTTTAAAAGGGGAAAAACCACAAGGGTAAAATCGCCCTCAAACTCACGCTTGGTCTTTGCTATTTGAATTAGCTCCGTATTGGGCTCTACAGAATATAAAACTTGTAGCGCTTTAGCAACGGTATCAACAAGATATTTCTCAATATTCATTTTACAGTTATTTTTGGCTTGCAAAGATAATAAACTCTGAGCTAGATATTGTTATATCAAGCAAGAAAGGGGACGCAAAACCAAGCATCCCCTTTAGCTATTGAGTTTAATAAACCATTAATTGGCCACAGAAACTTTACTCACATCAACAGTAATATCGTTTAATCGATTTGCCACATCGGGATGCATATCCTTTTGATATCTACCCCCCAAATGCGTGGCCAAAAACTTCTCCATAGCAGCAACAAAGGCCATATTATTAACCGGATGAACAAAACCGTGCCCCTCGTCGGGTGCAAGAAGATACTCCACTGTGAAACCACGCTCGTGGAGAGCCATAACAATTTGCTCCGACTCGGCTTTCTTTACTCTAGGATCGTTCTCGCCCTGCACTACCATAAGTGGGGCAACAATTTTATGAGCAGAAAAAAGTGGAGATTGGCTTTTTAGCCGTTCAACACCTTCGGTAGTATTTGGGTTACCAATACGCTCGTAAAAAGAGGTACGGATAGACTCCCAGTAAGGCGGAATAGAATTGAGCAAAGTAATAAGATTTGATGGGCCTACAAACGAAACCCCGCAGTTATACAAATCGGGGGTAAACGCAAGACCCGCCAACGTGGCGTAACCACCATACGAAATGCCAAATATACCAACACGATTCTCGTCTACTATACCCTTCTCAATAAGATACTTAACCCCCCAAGTAATATCATCTTGCATTAAGTTACCCCACTGCTTGTTACCCGCATTCAAAAAATCTTTACCAAAACCTTTTGACCCCCTAAAATTGGGTTGTAACACGGCATATCCCCTATTGGCTAAGAACTGCACATACTTGTCGTAAACCCACCAGTCGCGAGCCCAAGGGCCGCCATGAGGCATCACAATTAGCGGTAAATTTTCGTTGCCAAAACCATTGGGTATGGTTAAATATGCCTGTATTTCGAGGCCATCGGATGATGCATAGGTTATGCTAGTCATTTTCGATAGATGCTGAGTAGGCAAATTGGCCCGCGGGTTGTACTGAAAGGTCAACTCCTCAGTCTGCATATCGTAAATGTATATATCGCTGGGATTTGTATCGGACCAAACGCTCACAAGCCAGTAACGCTCATCGGTTGTTGCACCGTATAAATTTAACTCCTTGCCCTGAAATTTCTGCTGTAAACCACGATAGTGCTTTTCAAAGTTACTATCCTTGAAATAACGGCGGGTGTAGGCATCGGTATAGGTGGTGTAAAGTGGTTTAAGCGTTTTTTCCGACAGCACCAAACGACCAAAATCAGCCTTATCGTCGGGATCGCTCTCGACTAGCTCTAATTCTGCCGTTTCAATATTCATCAGATAAAGCTGAGTAAGGTTTACATCTTTGCCCACATTGGAAACTAAGTAAAAATGCCTATTATCTTTAGTAAAGGTAATGGGATAGGCTGTTTCGTGCATAGATGATGAGTAGAGCATGGTTTGTCCGTTATCGTCGATACGCCACAGCTCGCTGGAACCATCAGTTTCAGCACGAATAGCCAACCTTAGCTTATCGTTATGATCGAAAACCCAGTTTGTGTAGCGATTTTCATTTTCTTGTAACAACTTTAATTCGCCAGTAGATATTTTTAAGCTGTACAAATCATGCCAAACCTTATCGCGATCATTTAAACCAATAAACATCAAATCATGATCATTTCGCGAAATGTGATATAGCTGAACCCTAACATCCTTTAAGTTTGTAAGATTTCTGGCTATAGGTATGGAATTTGGTTTAGCCTCCTGCGGATTAACTGCGAACACATTATAGTTCTCATCGCCAGCATTATCCTGAATAAACAGAATATACTTGCCATCGCCACTCCAAAAATAGCTACGAATTGGCCTATTGGTACTGGCTGTTACAGGAAGTGCTTGATCGAACGAAGCATCGCGAGGTTTAACCCAAATATTACGAATTCCATTGTAGGGTTTAAGAAAAGCAATGTGGGCGCCATCGGGCGAAAGCCTTCCGCTTGAAATTTCGGGATCGCCAAAAAACAACTCCCTATCAATAACAGGGGGATGCTGTAAGCGTGAACAACCTGCAACGGCTATAAGTGCTAGTGTTATTAATGGTAATAGCTTTAGTCTCATATCAAAAAATAAATAATTTGCTAACTTAAGTACAGACAAACTTATAAGGTTAAGTTCAACTGCTTTGACATTGCAAGTTGTAAGAAGTTTAACCCCCCCCAAAAAATCATAAGCAACTAGGTATTCAACGAAAAATCATTTCGGTAAGCACTAAAAATGGGGCTACTTTTAGCAAGCAACCCCATTTTGGTTATTCATTCTACTATTCCATATTCTTTCCGTGGCAGTTCTTGTACTTTTTTCCACTACCGCAAGGGCAAGGGTCGTTTCTGCCTACTTTTTTCTCAACCCTAACAGGCTCTCGGCTTTTTTCCTGAGTATTTCCTGATGCCTGAAGGGCATCGGTGCGGCTGGTTTCGTACTTGCTCATATCGAGCTTGCGACGTTCCTTGGCTTCCTGAACTTGACTAGGATCGCGAAGAGGGATGTGGGCTTTAAGCAGAATAGAAATCACCTCGCGATTAATCTTATCAATCATGTTTCGGAAAAGTTCGTACGCTTCGAACTTGTATATCAATAGCGGATCCTTCTGTTCGTAAGCTGCGTTCTGCACGCTCTGCTTCAGCTCGTCCATCTCACGCAGATGCTCTTTCCAGTAATCATCAATAATATAAAGTATGATGGTTTTGCTGAATGACCTGGCCAGCTCCTTAGCTCCCGACTCGTAGGCTTTTTTCAAATTGGTAACAATTTGGAAAACCTTTTGACCATCGGAAATAGGCACAACAATATTCTCGTAAATAGCCGATTGCTTTTCGAACACATCCTTAATTACAGGGTATGCCTGGCGTGCAATGCCATCTATTTTTCTCTCGTACGATTCGAGGGCAGCACGATAAACCTTTTCGGTAATCACTTCGGGCGACTCCTGCATGAACTCCTTCTCGCTAAAAGGAGCCTCAATAGAAAGGCTACGAATTAGCTCTAGCTTGAACTCCTCAAACTCAACATTGCCATGGGTTTCGTTTACAATGGCCGTGCTTACATCATAAAGCATATTGGCCACATCAACATCGATACGTTCGCCATAAAGAGCATTACGACGACGAGTGTAAATTACCTCACGCTGCGAGTTCATCACATCGTCGTACTCGAGCAAGCGCTTACGGATACCAAAGTTATTCTCCTCAACCTTTTTCTGCGCACGCTCAATTGATTTGGAAATCATAGAGTGCTGAATAACCTCACCCTCCTTAAGACCAAGGCTATCCATTACGCGAGCAATTCGATCCGATCCAAACAGACGCATCAAATCGTCCTCAAGCGAAACAAAGAACTGCGATGTACCGGGGTCGCCCTGACGACCAGCACGACCACGCAGCTGGCGATCGACACGACGCGACTCATGGCGCTCAGTACCAATAATGGCCAAACCACCAGCCTCTTTCACTTCTGCCGATAGCTTAATGTCGGTACCCCTACCCGCCATATTAGTGGCAATGGTAACAGTTTTGGCACGACCAGCTTCGGCCACAATATCGGCCTCGCGCTGGTGTAACTTGGCGTTAAGCACGTTATGTTTTATGCCCTTCATCTTGAGCATACGGCTAAGCAGCTCCGATATTTCAACCGATGTAGTACCAACCAGAACTGGGCGATTAGCTTTTACAAGATTTTCTATTTCATCGATTACTGCTATGTACTTCTCGCGCTTGGTCTTGTAAACCAAGTCTTCCATATCCTTACGAACAATGGGCTTATTAGTGGGAATAACCACCACATCTAGCTCGTAGATTGACCAAAGCTCACCTGCCTCGGTTTCGGCAGTACCGGTCATACCCGCCAGCTTGTGGTACATACGGAAGTAGTTCTGCAAGGTAACGGTAGCAAAAGTTTGGGTAGCGGCCTCAATCTTAACACGCTCCTTTGCCTCAATAGCTTGGTGTAAACCATCGGAGTAGCGACGGCCTTCGAGAATACGGCCAGTTTGCTCATCAACAATTTTCACCTTATTATCCATAACAACGTACTCCACATCCTTCTCGAACATGGTGTAGGCTTTGAGTAACTGATGTACAGTATGAACCCTTTCCGACTTAATGGAAAAATCGCGAATAAGCTCCTCCTTGGCCTCAATTTTTTTCTGAGGAGAAAGATCACGCTTTTCTATCTCCGCAATTTCGCTACCAATATCGGGTAAGATAAAAAACTTAGGGTCTTCAGCAGCACTGGTTATTAGGTCGATACCTTTATCTGTAAGTTCAACCGAGTTTTGTTTTTCGTCAACAACAAACAGCAGGTCATCGGTTACGATGTGCATGTTCTTGTTGTTCTCCTGCATATAAAAGTTCTCGGTTTTGAGGAGCAATGCCTTTACTCCCTGCTCACTTAAATATTTAATAAGAGGTTTATACTTTGGAAATCCTTTAAAAGCTCTGAGCAAGATTTTTCCGCCCTCCTCGTTTTTACCCTCGCCAATAAGTTTCTTAGCATCGGCAAGCAGCTGGGTAACCATATTACGCTGGGCTGCAAATAGTTTCTCTACCTTAGGTTTATACTCCTCAAATAGCTGGTCGTCGCCCTTGGGTACAGGCCCTGAAATAATAAGAGGCGTACGGGCATCGTCAATAAGAACCGAGTCAACCTCATCGACAATGGCGTAATGATGCTTGCGCTGCACTAGGTCGGCAGGGGCAACAGCCATATTATCGCGAAGATAATCGAAACCAAACTCGTTGTTAGTACCAAAGGTTATATCGGCCATGTAGGCATTACGACGCGCCTCGCTGTTAGGCTGATGCTTATCGATACAATCGACCGATAGGCCGTGGAATTGGTAAAGTGGCCCCATCCACTCAGAGTCACGACGGGCAAGGTAATCGTTAACCGTAACCAAATGCACGCCCATACCAGCAAGAGCATTTAGGAAAACTGGCAGCGTAGCCACAAGGGTTTTTCCTTCACCGGTAGCCATCTCCGAGATTTTACCCTGATGGAGTACAACCCCACCAATAAGCTGCACATCGTAGTGCACCATATCCCACTGTATCTCATTGCCCCCGGCAATCCAGCGGTTTTTGTAAATAGCCTTATCGCCCTCAATGGCAACAAAGTCATGCTTGGCTCCCAGGTTGCGGTCGAACTCACTGGCGGTAACCGTAATGGTTTCGTTCTCCTTAAAACGACGAGCCGTATCCTTCATAATGGCAAAGGCCTCGGGAAGCACCTCGTCAAGGATTTCCTCCACCTTCACATCAACTTGCTTTTTACGCATATCGATGCCGTTCGATAGGTTTTCCTTCTCGTCAAATCCAAGCTCGTCCGACTCCATTTTCACCTTCATATCCTCAATGGATTTAAGGTCGTTGGCTATATGGTTACGAATTTTCTGCTTAAGCATATCCGTTTCGGCTCTTAGCTCGTCGTTGCTGAGCGATGCAAGCCTGGGGTAAACAGCCTTAATCTTTTCTAAGTAAGGAGTTAGTTCTTTCAGGTCGCGTTGAGCTTTATCGCCAAAAAGTTTCGATAAAATTTTGTCTACTACACCCATGGGTTTATATTGTTAAAATGTTGGTTTTTACGTTTCGCTATTAATAACCTGCAAATTTAACAGAAATTTAGCAGTTGAGGAAACGTGAGTACTAAAATGGGTTAATAAAATAGAAATTAGCGAAACTATATGAATTTTAAACTCAACACTCCCTGAACTCAGTAAACTTCTTTATTATGATTGAACGGCTTTCGGCAAACAGGTTGTTGAATGATTTGCAGAATGATTGATTGATTGATTGATTGATTGAATGATTGATTGAATGATTGAATGAATGATTGAATGATTGAATGATTGGTTGGTTGACCCGCATCAAGCAAGTTTGATTGAAAGAACGATCTCCCGGTTTTTCTCTTTATGAACGTTAAACCCTAAACTCTATGAACTAAAGACTTAATGATCTCTATCCTTTCCAGAGTATAGGAAGCAATTCCACCCCAAATCTTCGTATCTTTGCAGAACAACAATCGCATTATATGCCACGAAAAACAATTCCCATACGCACCACGCTAGAGTTCTTTGTTCCCGATATAACAGAGGAGCTAAAGTTGCCCTTGGTAAACGCCTATATCAATGCTGGTTTTCCATCTCCAGCCGACGACTACCTAGAAAGCAAGCTCGACCTAAATACGCTGCTGATACAACACCCCAGCTCCACATTTTTTGCACGGGTTAGAGGCAACTCCATGATAGATGTGGGGATACATGATGGCGATATTTTAATTATAGATAAATCGCTAGAACCCAAGCATAACTCGGTGCTAGTTTGCTTTATTGATGGAGAGTTTACGGTAAAAAAGATTAAAAAGAAGAACGGTGATTTTTACCTAATGCCCGAAAACAAGGATTTTGAACCCATAAAAATTGAAAAAGGTTCCGACTTTAGGCTTTGGGGTGTGGTAACCCATTGTATTCATAAATTTTAAATTGATGTACGCGCTGGTAGATTGCAACAATTTTTACGTTTCGTGCGAGCGAATTTTCAATCCGCTGCTCGATGGTGTTCCCGTGGTGGTGCTCTCGAACAACGATGGCTGCATTATCTCGCGCTCCAACGAGGCCAAAGCCCTTGGGCTAAAGATGGGTGAACCCATTTTCAAACGTAAAGAGCTAATTGAGCAGCACAACGTAAAAGTGTTCTCGTCGAACTACACGCTTTATGGCGATATCTCGCACAGGGTAATGAATACGCTCAGAGACTTCTCCCCTTTTATTGAGGTTTACTCCATCGACGAAGCCTTTCTCGATTTGAAAGGAATTAATGCAGACCTCAGCGCCTACGGGCAAAATATCAAAAAAACTATACAAAAAAATATTGGTATGCCCATAGGCGTGGGCATTGCACCAACCAAAAGCCTTGCTAAAATTGCCAACCGCATAGCAAAAAAACGCAACGGGATACTTGCCATTGAGAGCGAAAACCAACGCCTATGGGCACTTGCCAATACTCCTGTAGAAGATATTTGGGGCGTGGGCCGACGATATGCCGTGCTGCTAAAAAAACATGGAGTAAACACTGCGCTAGATTTTACCAACCTTAGCACCGACTGGCTACGCCGACATATGACCGTGCAGGGGCACAGGCTAAAGGATGAACTGCTGGGCAAACCCTGCATCGATTTGGAAACCGTGATGCAGCCCAAAAAGAACATTGCCACCACCAGAGCCTTTGGCAAAAAACTATCGGATATTGAGCAGATTAAGGAGTCGGTATCGTCGCACGCAACCAGCTGTGCGGCAAAGCTGCGCAGGCAAAAATCGGTTGCTCGTTTTGTTACCGTTTTTATCCATACCGACCCCTTTTCGGAAACGCAGAAATACGTTTCGCGCAGCATCACGGTAACGCTACCCGAGGCATCAAATTCCGACTTTGTGCTGGCAAAAGCCGCCATTGCCGGCCTAAGTAAGATTTTTATACCCAACCTATTGTACAAAAAGGCAGGTGTAATAGTTAGCGAAATTGGCCCCCAAAGCGCCATACAGCGCAACCTTTTTGAAAGCTACAATACCGAGAAGCTAACCTCCGTATCGAAGGTTACCGATTTTTTAAACGCCAAGTACGGCAAAAGCACCGTGAAGTTAGCCGTGCAGGGAAGCAGCCGTGACTGGAAACTTAAGCAGGAGAAACTCTCGCCCAGCTACACCACCCGCTGGGACGATATAATGGAAGTTTTTTAGACAATATTTTTATATTTGTTAAATATCGCTTTAAACAAGTATAAAATATGAAACGAAGCACTACAACCATAGCCTGGGTTCTATACATTGCTGGGCTAATTCTTCTACTTATATCTTTACTAAATGGGCATAGCGAAGCAACCTTCTGGCCCCTTATTTACGGAAGCTTATTAATTGCTATCCCATGGATAATTTGTATTATTGATTACATTAAGATGGATGGTAAGAAAGACTACCTGTGGCTATTATTTCTAATATCTTTTGGCCTGCCAAGCATACCGGTACATCTGGTAAAGCGGAGGGTAAAAAAGGAATAGTACAAATGTGACTATTACGAATGTGTGTCAACTCTGGCTGTTGTCCAAAACAAAAACGCTACCAATTTACTAATTAGTAGCGTTTTATAATTTTAAAATGTGATCCGGATAGGATTCGAACCTATGACCCTCAGCTTAGAAGGCTGATGCTCTA
>CAZTFJ010000065.1:0-10375 GCA_964612255.1 uncultured Rikenellaceae bacterium
TTGCCGAAGATATTGGCGATGGCGATCACTCGTCCTTATCATGCATCCCCGCAGAAGCAACTGGCGAAGTGAGACTAATGTTAAAGGATGCTGGTATTTTGGCTGGTGTTGATGTGGCACGGCAGATTTATCATAAAATTGACAGAAGCATAGTTTTTACTCCAATGCTAAGCGATGGAGCCTCAGTAAACTATGGCGATATTGGTTTTAGCGCAAAAGGCAAAGTACACTCTTTACTTCAGGCCGAGCGTATTGTGCTTAACGTAATGCAGCGTATGAGCGGAGTAGCTACCCAAACCAGCATATACGTAAAACAGCTTGAGGGGACCAATGCTAAAGTGCTTGATACACGTAAAACCACTCCTGGAATGAGGGTTTTCGATAAGTTGGCTGTCCGTATTGGTGGTGGGTACAATCACCGGATGGGGCTTTTTGACATGATTATGCTAAAGGACAATCACGTTGATTTTGCTGGTGGAATAAAGCAAGCCATTGCTAAGGCTAATGATTATCTGAAATCAATAGGGAAAAATATTGATATTGAAATAGAAACCCGAAGTTTTGACGAGATACAACAGGTGTTAGAAATTGGTGGCGTTAAGCGAATTATGCTCGACAATTTTTCTGTTGATGATACTCGAAAAGCCGTAAGGCTAATTGCTGGTCGCTTTGAGGTGGAATCGTCGGGTGGAATTACCCTCGATACAATTAGAGGATATGCCGAGACGGGGGTAGATTTTATTTCGGTTGGGGCGCTAACTCATCAGATTAAAAGTCTTGACATGAACCTGAAAAAAGTGTAACCTCTTGATAATTTTTTTGCAATGCCGGCTAAACTAAAATGGAACACGGGCGTAAAGCGGTTACTTCGCAGGGGCCTTATCTATGTTAGGTTAGCTGTTCGCAAGGCCAAACGAATTAGTTTTATTGGATTCAATGGCGTTCCTATTTACGACGTTATTTCGTTCTTTGGTCGTGGGCTTGTTCGAGGGAGCATTACAACCCGGGCATCGGCGGTGGCCTTTGATTTTTTTATTGCCATTTTTCCAACAATTATCTTTCTCTTTACCCTAATACCATACATTCCCGTCGAAAATTTCCAGATACAGCTATTGGATTTGGTTCAGCAACTTCTACCAACTACAACTTTTTCGTTAGTTGAGAGCACACTAACCGAGGTAGTAACCCAGCGAAGCTGGGGGTTACTTTCGTTTGGCTTTTTCTTTGCCATATTTTTTGCGCACAACGGGGTTAGCTCGCTTATTAACGCTTTTAATGCAACATATCACACAATTGAAACAAGGGGCTTTTTAAATCAGCATCTTATAGCTTTTTTGCTAACGTTTCTGCTGCCTTTGCTGCTTACGCTGGGGGTTATGCTCGTTCTTTTTGGGCAGTTTACTCTCGATTTTTTAGTGCAAAAAGAGATACTTCAGTTAAACTTTACGTACTACCTAATTGTTGTTATAAGGTGGTTTGTAATTGTGAGCATTTTCTTTATTTCCATTTCGTTGTTGTACTATATGGCCCCTGCCAAGCGTACAGAGTTTAGGTTTATTTCGGCTGGCTCAATTATGGCTACGGCTATGATTTTAGTAACATCAATAGGGTTTTCGTACTACGTAAACAATTTTGGTCAGTACAACAAGCTATATGGCTCTATAGGTAGCCTGCTGGCCCTAATGATTTGGATATATTTTAACGCCATTGGCCTAATAGTGGGGTTTGAGATAAATGCAAGCATTGCATCGGCAAAAAGTAATATTAGTAAAGCGTTGCAAGATGAAGAAGCAGAACTTATCGGATATCAGGAGGGATTACAATCTTAAACAGCTTTCTGAGGTCGAAATCAACAACAATCCTTTAATATTTTTTGAGCAGTGGTTAGCCGAGGCCATAGAAAGCCAGTGCAATGAACCAACTGCCATGACGTTGGCCACTAGTTCATTCGACGGGAAACCTACTGCAAGGGTTGTGCTGCTCAAGGATGTGGGAACCGAGGGTTTCACTTTTTTTACTAACTATGAGAGTAGGAAGGGCCGCCAGATACTTCAGAACCCTTATGGAGCATTGGTTTTTTTCTGGCCAGAGCTTGAGCGACAGGTTCGCATTGAGGGGGTAATTAAGAAAACCTCTGATAATCTGTCGGATAAGTATTTTCAAACGCGACCCGATAAGAGCAAAATAGGAGCATGGGCATCGCCTCAAAGCCAGGTTATTCCCAGCCGTAAATATTTAGAGAATCTTAAATCGGACTTTCAGGAGGAGTTTAGCGGTAAGCACATTAAGCGTCCACCTAACTGGGGAGGATATTCGCTTATTCCAAATTTAATTGAGTTTTGGCAAGGTAGACCCAATAGGCTGCACGATCGCATACAGTATACCCTGCTTAACGATGAATGGGTAATTGAAAGATTGGCACCATAATGTCACAAAAATAAAAGCGAAAGGCGAGCCTTTCGCTTTTATAGAGTGCTGTTGCTAGCCAATGTGTATAAACTGGTCAACCAATTTCTTAATCTCGTCGTGTTTGCCGTATAGCTTTTCGCTAAGGCCCTTGTCATTATACGATTTCAGTTTCTCAATACGGCTTTGGATAAGCCCTTTTGGGAAAATGTGGTTGTTTTCAAAAATATCACGCTTACTGTCTAGCGCTTCGGCCGATTCGAAGCACGAGATTGGTAGCTGTTCCAGAGTGGCCAACTTATCTTTAAACTCGGGCTTAAAGATGTTTACATCAACGTAAAGTTTTTGAGCAACCTCAAGCGAGTTGGGTGTTTGTATGCCTTTTAGCGCGGTAATTACCAACCCGGCAAGGGTTAGGTATATATCGGCAGAACCATCGGGTACGCGGAATTCGAAAGTTTGTTTTGAATCGCCCTGCTTAAATTCGCTCTTATCGTTGGGGTTGGCATCCTTAATCATAGTGTTAGCCCCCGACCAACCTAGCGGAACGCGAATAACTACCGAACGGTTACGGTCGCCCCAGCAGATATTTGTTGGTGCTTCTTGGTGAGGAACCAAACGAAGGTAAGATGTTGGGATGGTATTACCGAATGCGGTTAGGGCATCGGCAGAAGTTAGTATTCCGGCAATCATTTGCTTGGATATATCGCTAAGTTTGCCATCCTGGGCGGTTATGTTTTTACCGTCCTTTTCAATCATCATATGGAAGTGCATACCGCTACCGGCTTTGCCAACAGTGATTTTTGGAGCGTAGCTAATATCAACGCCATATCGATAGCCTAACATCCTAAGAAACCATTTGGCAAGAATCATTTGCTCTGCAGCCCTTTCAACGGTGGTTGGCAAAAACTCAATCTCTTGCTGCTCGTAGTACATATCGTCATCGGAGAAGCATCCTACCTCTGAGTGTCCGTATTTAATACTACCTCCTGCTTTGGCAATTAGCCTTAGGGCCTCGTTACGGATGTGCTCAAATTTGGCAAATGGTTCGCTGGCGTGATAACCTTTTTGGTCAACACCGGGAAACATATCCTCTTTGGGAGCAATGATGTAGTATTCTAGTTCGCCCAAAGCCTTAAATGTATAACCTGTTTGGCTAGTAAACTCTTGGCTGGCTTTACGAAGCACAAAGCTGGGATCGCTCTCAAGGGGTTTGCCCTCGTTGTTGTAGAACGAGCAAAGGATATCGAGAGTAGGTACCTCGGCAAATGGGTTAACAAATGCTGTGCGATAGCGGGGAACAACGTAAAGATCGCTGCTACCAGCCTCAATAAATGGGAAAAGGCTGCTGCCATCAACGCGTTCGCCGTTTGTTAGGATGGTTTCAAGATGTTCTTTTGATGTGATAACAAAGTTTAGGGTTTTAAGCCTGCCATCGTCGGCTACATAGCGAAGATTTATCATTTCAATCTCATTCTCCTGACAGAATCTTACAATGTCGTCGCGGGTAAAATCTTCTGGACATTTTTGGAGGAATTGAACCAGCTCGTTGGGGTTCATCAGAATATTGTTCTCGTTCATATCGTTTTGTTTTATTTTCTACTTACAAGTAAAATTTCTCAAAGCTGTGAAACTATTGGCAAAATTCCAAAAGTTGAGTAGATGTTAAGTAACAGATTAAGATACAATTTAGGCACAACACCCTTTAATTATAGGTTATAGGTGGTTTTACCTGAGTGGATGCTAAAAGAGCCCAACTCAAAATGAATTGGGCTCTTTTGAACTTATAAAGATAATTTTTACTGTATCAGGCTTTCAAATTCCACCTCAATGGGTTTATCCTCAATAAAGTTAAATTGGGTTAGCTTGCGCATTTCGTAGTAAAACTGCCAATAATTTCGCATTGCCGATATGTACTTGGTCCGAGCGTTGTCCCTCTCAGTTTGGGCAATATTTAGCTCAATAACATCAATTTTACCAATTAGGAAACGTTCCTTGGTAACGTTGTAGCGACTTTGGGCTATGGTGTCGGCTTTGGCTGCAAGTTGCATTTGGGTTTCTTGCAAGTTGAATTCCATCACCTTCACAAATATATCTTGTTCAAAATCGGTGAGCGATTGCTGTATATTAGTTCGAATTACTTCGCGACTCGATTCGGCCATTTTAACTCGACCTTTGCCAAGCCCCCAATCGAGAATTGGTACGGTTAGCCCAATGCGTACACCTTGCTGATCCATGGGGTCTATATACACATTTTTAAACTCCTCCGACCTTTGGGTTAAGCCGTACGTGGCGTATAGGTTTGCACTAAAACCACGGTTGGCTTTGGCTTGTGCCACGTTACGATCCGATTCAATTAGCCTGCGCTCGAACTGTAATATGGTAGGATTATTCTCTTTGGCAAGGCTGTAAACCCTGTTGAACTCTAGCTGGGTTTTTGGGAAATGCTCAGGGACAATAAGCTGAACATCGTAATCGTCGGTAATGCCAAGGAATGATTTAAGCCTGATTTTTTTTAGCTGCAAATCAATTTCTGCCTCGTTTACCGAGCTTCCTGCATTTAGGTAGCTTAGTTCCATTTGTAGCAGCTCGTTCTCGGCTATGGTTCCAATGTTGTATCGGCCTTTGGCAATTTGATAAAGCGTATCGGTGTTGGCGTAGTTTATCTGTGCAGTTTGCAAATTTTGCTGAGCAAGTACAAGGTCGAAAAAGTAGCGGATAGATTCGCCCGCAATTTCTTCCATCGACTGGATATAGTTGCGTTTCGCTTCCAAATATTTTAAGGGTTCAATTTTCTTTTTCCATTTCAACTCATTAAATCCAAAGATGGGTTGGCTAAAGCCAATTTGCATAGGTACCGACATGTAGTTTGTGCCCTTATTATCGCCAAAAAAGTCGGTACGTTCAAGGTTCGAGCTGGCAAAGATTCTACCTCCGGTAAGCCCAATGTTTTGGTTTACCGATAGCCCAACCGATGCGGTGTTAGAGTTTTCCTCTATATACCTATAGGTACCATCTTCGAGCTGGTAGCGAACCAGGCTGCGATTTAGGTTTGGGAGAGTTCCGTTTAGCGTAACGCTTGGTAAATACTCGGCCTTGTAGGTTCTGTGCTCCCAATAGGCGGCCCTAAACTGGTGCTTGGCCAGAATTGCGCTGGGTGAGTAATCGCGCGCCATCTCCAAAACCTCTTCGAGGGTGAATGTTGTTTTTGGTGCTTGTGCCATGGCTAGCGAGGTTGAGGCAAGCAGTATGGCAATAAAATAAATCTTTTTAAAAAACATGGTGTTTTTATATTTTCTGTTGATACTATTCATACCGTAACGATTCTATTGGGTCTTTCTCAGCTGCCCGTTTGGCAGGCGATAATCCGAAAATAACGCCTACAGCCGCCGATACGCCAAATGCAACAATTACTGATATGGGCTATACTATGGTTAGAATCCCTGAAAAGTGATTTATTAGAAACGATAGTACTATGCCTAAAATAACCCCAATAATTCCACCAGAAACGCTAATAAGAACCGCTTCGGCAAGGAACTGAGCCACAATGTCGGCCTTTTTGGCTCCAATGGCCAAGCGTGTTCCAATTTCTTTTATCCGCTCCATAACCGAGGCAAACATAATATTCATAATGCCTATACCGCCTACTATTAGCGATATGCTGGCAATGGCACCAAGCACAATGTTAAAAATATCCTTGGTACGCTGTTGCTGTTTAAGGAGTAGTTCGGGTACAATTATCTCAAAATCTTTCACCTCGGCATGGCGGCGAAGCATCATACGGCTAAGCACTTCGGTTGTCGATGAAATATCCTCGGTATTCTCTACCTGAACTATAATTCTGTCGAGCTGATGATAATTTTGCTGTGTTTGTGTTTGGGTTGAGCCGCCAAACATAATCATACCCCGGCCTCGCATTACAACGTTTTGCATTTTTTTTGCATTAACGAGGGCTCGGTTCTGATAGCGCATAAGCATTGTTTTTACGGGGATATATACGTTATCGTTGTAAACGTTTACCCCAGCGCTCTCAAATCCGGTTAGGGTGATATCTGTTTTTTCTAAAACCCCAACTACCTGCAGCCACACATGGCCAAATTTTATATACTCACCAATAGGGTCTGTAGTGCTAAAAAATTTGTTTTTGATATTTGCGCCAATAATACATACTGGTATTCCGTGCTCTAGCTGATAGTCGGTGAAAAATGTACCATACTCTAGAGGTAGGTTGAACAAATTAAAATAATCGGGTGAAACGCCCATGATTTTAGCAGGCATTCTGTGCGAGCTGAACTGTACAAACGAGTTGAGGCTAATTTCGGGGCTTGCCTTTTTTACCGAAGGGATAATCTGCTGAATTGCTTCCATATCGAGAAGGGTAAGGCCTGGTGAGAATTTTCTGCTTTGCTTTTCGCCCCCGTTGGAATCTTCGGTATCGTCTTGTTCTTCAAAAATTGGGTTTATAATGATGTTATTTACCCCAACCATTTTCATTTGATCCAAAATCTCTTGCTGGGCTCCGTTGCCAATGGCCATCATACTAATTACGGCAGCCACTCCAAAGATTATACCCAAGGCTGTAAGCATCGATTTTAGCTTGTTTGCCAAAATGGATTCAACTGCAATGGTAACATCGTGTATATAGCGTTTATACATATCTTATTGCTTAAAAGTATTTCGCTTGCAACTTTTTTAAGGATATTACTCTAAAAAAAGTTGCCTATTTAGCGCCACCTGGTCGTTGCATTCTCATTTTGCCACCCTGTCCACGCTGCATCTTATTCTGCTCTTTTTGGTTGGCGGCTTTTGCTTGCTCTTCGAGGCGTTTTTTCTCTTCCCGCTTTTTAAGGATTTCGGGAATTAGGTCTTCGCCAGCAAGTGAGAATTTATCTAAATCTTCGGGTAGGCTTAAGTACACGTTATCGTCTTCGGTTAGACCTTTCTCTACAATTATGAAATTTTCGTTTTGCTCGCCAGTAATAACCACCTGTTTCTTATTCTTGGTGGTATATACGTAGCTTAAGCTATCGTCGGCATGAATGGCCTCAAGCGGAAGGTAAAGAACATCCTCAAAGCTTTGGGTTACAATTTGGTTGCTGGTGGTCATCGATGGGCGAAGTATGGGGTCATACTCATTTACCCTAATAATAACCTCAAAAACCTTTGCATCGGTGTTGGGTAGCTGCTCGCCGATGTTGGCCACGTCGGTTACTATGCCGGTGTAGCTTTTCTCGGGGAAAGCATCAACCCCAACTCTAACGGGCTGATTTTCTTTTAGCTTGCTAACATCAATCTCGTTTACATATGTTTTCGATATCATTACCGATAGGTCGGGTAGGGTGGGCGCGTTAATCTCCGAAGTCCTCATGCCCGTACCAACGCTGCGTTTTTGTCCGCTCCACTCGCGATAGTATATCACCATACCTGGCTTGGGTGCGCGCACAATAAATTTGTTTAGCACGTTAAGCATATCTTGCCGCTCTCGCTCTTGGCGCGCTAGGTTAATGGCAACCTCGCGCATCGATGCTTCGGCTTGCTCCTTTTTTAGCTTGTAGTTATGCTTAGCTTGGCTAAAATTTCGGTCGGCCCGCTCAAGGTTTATTTGTGCTTGGCGCTGGGTAGCTGGTGGCTCAAATTTCGATTGTTCAACCACAATTTGTTTCTCCTCAAGTTCAAACTCAAGATTTATAAGCTCATCGCGAAGACTGCGCAGCTGAAGGGTTGTGTCGAGCTGGGTTTTTAGAAACTGCTGCTCGCTTTTTTCTAACTCGTCCTCAATCTCCTTAAGCCTGTTGCTTAGCGAGCTGCGGTCGAGTGTGGCAACGTAATCGCCAGAGTCTACCACTGTTCCCTCGGGAATAAGGTCTTGAATTTTAATGTCGGAGAAACGGAAGCTACGGCTTTGCCTTAGTTCGGCAGGTGCCATAATATCCTCGTTGTTTTTGGCTTGCAGCTCACCAGTAACGGTTACCACAACCTCAAATGGCCCCCTGGTTACGCTTACCTTTTGGGGTGCGGTGGTTTGTTTTTTAGATGTGCTGATAACCAGAATGATTATTATTGCCGCAAGCGCTGATAGGGCAATTATTACCTTTTTCTTCATTGTTTAGTATAATTATTTCGCAATTCTAGGTTTATTGACTACTATGACTGTGAGTCAGTGCCTAAAGTTTAATTGTTTAAAAAATTAAATGTTTTTTATCAACAGTATTATTTTATTTGCCAATTCTGCAGCGCTTTCGGGAGTTTTGCTTTCGGCATAAATCCTAATAATCGGTTCTGTATTCGATTTGCGAAGGTGAACCCATTGCCCTTCAAAATCAATTTTTAGCCCATCAATTGTATTCGTTTTTTCGTTGGCAAAATGTTCTTTCATTTTGTCTAATACCGTATCGGGGTTTAGCCCATCTTTTAGCTCAATCTTATTTTTTGAGATGTAATACTGGGGGTACTCTTGCCTAAGCTGCGAGCATGTTTTACCGCTATGAGCCAAGTGCGACAAGAATAGGGCAATGCCAACCAGCGCATCGCGACCGGCATGAAGCGTTGGGTAAATAACGCCTCCGTTACCCTCGCCGCCAATAATGGCGTTGGTTTGGCGCATCTTGGCTACAACATTCACCTCGCCCACGGCAGCTGCCTCGTAATTTTGACCATGCTTTATGGTTATATCGCGAAGCGCAGCAGTGCTCGATAGGTTAGAAACCGTGTTGCCTGGAGTGTGACTCAGCACGTAGTCTGCCACGGCCACCAAGGTATACTCCTCGCCAAACATAGTGCCGTCCTCGTTTACAATGGCAAGCCTATCCACATCGGGATCAACCACAAAACCTACGTGTGCTTTTTTCAGTTTTACTGCCTCGGATATTTCGGCTAGATGTTCGGGAAGTGGTTCGGGGTTGTGCGGGAACTCACCCGTGGGGTCGGTGTAAAGTTCAACCACATTATTTACTCCCAGCGCCTTTAGCAATCGGGGGATTGCAATTCCGCCCACAGAGTTTACGCAGTCAATGGCCACGGTAAAATTTGCCTTGGCAATTGCATCCTTGTCAACCAGTGGCAGTTCCAGTATTTTTTCAATGTGCTTATCAACAAACGAGTACTCATCAACAACATAGCCTAGTTCGTCAACCTCGGGAAACTGAAAGTTTCCGCTATCGGCCATTTCAAGCACTTTTTTTCCATCTACATCGGTAAGGAATTCGCCCTGCTCATTAAGAAGCTTTAGAGCGTTCCACTGCCTTGGGTTATGACTGGCGGTTATAATAATTCCACCTTGAGCTTTTTCTTCAATCACGGCCATCTCAACAGTGGGTGTGGTGGCTAGATCGAGATTAACCACATCGATACCCGAGCCAGTGAGCGTTCCAATAACAATGCTGCTCACCATTTCGCCCGATATGCGGGCATCGCGTCCTACAACAACCTTGCATTTCGTGTTGCTGTGCTTATCTTTTACCCACTGCGCGTAGGCTGCCGTAAAAAGCGATATGTTTATTGGGTTTAGCCCATTGTGCGAGTTTCCGCCAATGGTTCCCCTTATTCCTGAGATTGATTTTATTAGTGGCATGGCATTTTGTTTTTTTATTTGTTAAAAGGATAACAAATGTGGCGATATTTTCAAATATAGGCAAGAGGCTGGGTGGGATTTGTATTTTTGGGGTGGGAGAAACGAGAAAAGTATATAATTAATAGGTGGTATATGTATTGTTAAAAAATGTTTATGAATACACTAAAGCAATTTAGATTTACTAATATTTGGATGTATGCTTTTTCACCACTCTACAATTGCTGATTGTGACCGTTTTTATGTTAACACGAATGCAGAACAGGGGTGATATTTGCTTTTTATAACCTAATCAATTTGTTTCTTACTGCATACATAATAAGAGATGCAGTGTTTCTAGTTTCTGTTTTTGAAAGTATATTACTTCTGTGACCCTTAACGGTAGTAGGGCTTATGAATAGT
>CAZTFJ010000066.1:0-5813 GCA_964612255.1 uncultured Rikenellaceae bacterium
TATTTATATATGACACATCTAATTTTTATAAAGGGCCTAATGCAGAACTCAAAATTGGTTGGCGTTTCAACTTTAGGAAGAGGGGGTAATAGGTAGTTACTGTTTTAAATAATCTGTTCCGATTATCTAAAAAACACTCTATTTTTTACCGTTTTCTTTTTCATCTTCAAAAACTTTTATATCTTTGCAAGCCTAAAATACGGGTGAATTATAACCCTTTGTTATTGGTAATCAGCTAAAAATAAATAATTAAAGACGTTATAGCGATGAAAAGAACTTTCCAGCCATCGAACAGAAAAAGGAAGAATAAGCACGGTTTCCGTGAGCGTATGTCAACTGCTAACGGACGCAGGGTATTGGCTGCCCGTAGGGCAAAAGGACGTAGAAAACTTAGTGTTTCCGACGAGCCAAGGCATAAGGTGTAACCCTTACCGCTTTCCGAAAATATTAGAGCTGGCCAAATGGTCAGCTTTTTATTTTTTATACATTTGCAATTTGGCACGCAAGTGCTATTAGATAAGCTTAGTAAGGGCTTGTGCCAAAAATTAATCAGCAAAAAAACGCACAGTGCAAAATTTATTGAGTAGTATAAGCGAAGAGGATACGGCGATTCGCGAAATAGCTAGTCGCGTGCTGGCATCGCAACGCATATCGGGCCACGATGCTATGCTGCTTTACCAAAAGGCAAGCCTTGGTTTTTTGGGCGTATTGGCCTCATGGGTAGCCCAGCAGCATAACGGGAACGATGTTTACTTTAACCGTAATTTTCATATCGAGCCCACCAACATTTGCATTCACAGCTGCACGTTTTGCTCGTACCGCCGGGCCTTGGGGCAGGACGGAGCGTGGGAACTATCGCTAAACGATATTAGGCAAAAGGTAACTGCCTATAAAAACACCCAAACCACCGAGGTACACATTACTGGAGGCGTACACCCATTGTGGGATGCCGATTACTATGGCAAAATTATTAGTACCATTAAAGAGGTAATGCCTAACCTGCACGTAAAGGCATTCTCGGCTGTGGAGATTGACTATATTCTTGGCAAGTCGGGTTTGTCGGCTCGAGAGGGAATTCGTAAGCTTAAGCAAGCAGGGCTCGACTCCATACCCGGAGGGGGTGCCGAGATTGCCGACCCAACCATTAGGCAGCAGGTGTGCGGCACCAAAACATCGTGGAAACGATGGCTCGATATTCATGAGGCCGCTCACCTAGAGGGGTTAACATCAAATGCCACCATGCTGTATGGTCATCTGGAAAACTATGGCCATAGGGTTGAGCATATGCAGGATATTAGAGATTTGCAAGATAAAACCCGTGGGTTTAACTGCTTTATCCCGCTTAAGTTTAAGGCATCGAACAACAACTTGGAATATCTTGGCGAGGTTAGCGCTGTTGAGGATTTAAGGAATTTTGCAGTGGCTCGTATTTTTCTCGATAACATAAAACATCTAAAGGCGTACTGGCCCATGCTGGGTAAGCAGCAAGCCAAGTTGGCCTTAGATTTTGGCGTTGACGATTTGGATGGAACCATTGATGAATCGACCAAAATTTATAGTATGGCCGGAGCCGAAGATCAGAATCCGGCAATGACAATAGACGAGATTGTTGCGCTAATCCGCTCTTTGGGCCGAAACCCAGTTGAGCGCGATTCGCTATATAATTCAATACGTAAATACTAGCGAGAACCAAATTCCGTTAGTACTATTTAAGTGCAGTAGGCTAGGCTTTTTCCGATTTAATCTTAATTTTGCCAAGGATATTGCTATTGCCCCGAGTTGGTAATAGGTTAGTATTTGTAATTATTTGGTTAATAATTAATACATTTAGATATGGCGTTGCAGCAAAAGGTAAAAGATTTGGTGTCGAAATTCTTTACAAATCCCTTTGTCAAAACTCCGCTAATTGCATTGGCAATTGTTGCAGCAGCGGTAGTGATTTTTTTTACGTTTCTTCACGTTTTTTCGAGGCATGGCAAGGGATTTCCGGTGCCTAGTTTTGTTGGTATGACCAAAGAGCAGGCCTTAAAACTTGCCGATGAGAGTAACTTGCGAATTGAGATTACCGATTCACTCTACATCATGACCCGCGAGCCAGGTACGGTTATAGAACAAAATCCATCTCAAGGTACATTTGTTAAAGCTAACCGCCGAATTTTTATCACCACCAATGCGGTAAACCCAATGCTTGTAGAGGTGCCCAATTTGGTGGGTTTAACACTAAGGCAAGCCATATCAACCCTAAATTTGCAAGGTTTTGAGGTGGGTTTACTTGCCTTTACACCCGATATTGCTGTAAATAATGTGCTGGAGCAGCACTACAGGGGTAAGGAGGTTGAGGCCGGTGAAAAAATACCTAAGGGATCAACCATCGATTTACTGCTTGGGCGCGGGTTACAAAACGAGAAATCGGTACTTCCGCGGGTAATTGGTTTAACATTGGCCGAGGCTCGCAATCTTTTGCTCGAAGCTTCGTTAAATTTAGGGCGAACTTCTTACGACGAGACCATAATCGATCATCTCGATTCATTGCAAGCAAGGGTTTATAGTCAGTATCCAAACCCGAATTTAGAGGGCGATAATGCTATTAACTTTGGTGCTCAGGTCGATTTGTGGTTAACTCAAAACGAGTCCAGAATTCCTGTGCTAGAAGATTTAGACAGCAAGGATAGTACATTGGTTAAAGCACCTATATCTGCACAGGATACAATTATAGAACCTATTGAACAAATAGTTGAATGATAAGTTGGTTTCGTGTTTTTGCTTTTTGCTTCGTTTTAGTTCCGGCGTTAGCTTTTTCGCAGGAAGGGGGCGAGGTACTAATCGATTTTCCGTGGCAAGTTGAATCGAAAGCAAAATCTGTTTACGCAGCAAAATCGGTGCTTGAGTTACCATTCTACGATGACTTTTCGCGGGGGCTTAGCTATCCTGTTCAGTCGTTATGGGATGGTAAGTATGTGCATGTTAGCACAAAGTATGCAGTAAACCCTCCCAATGTGGGGGTGGCCACGTTCGATGCAATTGATGATGTTGGACAGCTTCACGGCAATGCATCGGTGTTTCAGTTTTCGTCCGATACGCTTACCTCAAAAAACATTAATCTTAATTTTCAGGGCGATACAACCATTTACATCAGTTTTCAGTTTCAACCACAGGGATTTGGTTATCAACCCAGTTCAAAGGACTCGCTAGTGCTAGAGTTTTACAACTCAACCGACGATGTTTGGGAGGGCGCTTGGGCTGCATGGGTCGATTTCGAAAGCAAAACTTTATATCAAACCGAAAAGTTGAGGAATAAGCAAGACACTATCACCTCCGACACGTTGAGCAGCACCTTTTTCAAGGTGCATTTTCCCATACTGCCCGAACGGTTTAAAAATGATGGTTTCCGTTTCCGTTTCAGAAATATTGCGTCGGTATCATCAAACACAGCAGCACCCGGTTTACGGGGAAATTCTGATCATTGGCATATCGATATGGTGCATATTGCAAGAGATATGACGTATAAAGATACCCTAACCAACGATATTGCATTTAGCAAACCATTGGGTACAATACTAAATAACTACGAGCAAATACCCTGGAGTCATTTTAATGCACAGGCTATGGAAGCCGAGCTAACAAATCCGCTTAGCTTCGATATTACCTACACTAATTTGGGCGAAATACCTTGGAATATTACTCGACTTTTTAGCGTTTATAATCACTCTAACAGCAATACCTACTCTTTTTCTGGTGGGGCCGAAAATATTTACAAGCTAGAAACCATAAATTACAGCCGGCTATATCTTTACGATTTTGTATCGAACTGGACCGACTCAGCTAAATTTACATTCTCTTCTCATCTGGTAACTGATATAAATCCAGATACTTACCACTTGCGTTGGAACGACACCTTGCGTTACACTCAAACCTTTAAGAATGTTTATGCATACGACGATGGAAGTGCCGAGGGCGGTTATGGTTTGTATGGCGAGGGAACGCAGAATGGCAGGGTGGCATATCGTTTCCAAACATACGAGCCCGATAATTTGGTGGGCGTTTACATACATTTTAATAGAACTTTTAACGATGCCAACGAGAAGTATTTTAAGCTAGTGGTTTGGGACGATAGCAACGGAACTCCTGGTAACATTATTTATGAACAGCAAGGGGTGAAACCTCTTTTTACTGATGCTATGAACAAGTCTACACTCTTTGAACTTAGCGAGGAGTTGTGGATCGAGGCTGGAGTTTTTTACGTTGGGTGGATACAAACTACTACCGATATGCTAAACGTGGGTTTCGACAGGAACAACAATAGCCGTTCAAATTTATTCTATAATATCACTGGTAATTGGCAAAATAGTAAGTACGATGGTGCTTTAATGATAAGGCCTGTTTTTGGCAAGCTAACCGAAACGCCAACATCTTTACCAACTATTCAGAATGATCGGCAGGTTAAGGTATACCCAAATCCGGCGAGTAACGTTTTAAATATTAGCCTCCCCAGTACATATTCCAATGCTGTTGTGAGTATTTTTAGCATTGCTGGGCAAATGGTTTACTCGGAACGATTTACAGGCAATTCCATGGATATAAGTAGGTTGGCAAACGGATCGTATATAGTTAGGGTGGTTGCCAATGGCCAAGTAGTAGGAACACAGAAACTTGTGGTTTTAAAATGGTAGATGAAAAAACGTTCAATTCCGATGAGGATATTGATGATGAAGGTGGCGATCAGCAGGAGCTGTACGAGCATTTTCATATTGATGTTGATAAGGGGCAAAGCCTAATCCGTATCGATAAATTTATTACCAGTAAGCTCGAGAGCATTAGTCGTAGCCGCGTGCAATCGGCTGCCGATGCTGGTAATATCCTAGTAAACGGTAGCTCGGTAAAATCGTCGTACAAAGTAAAGCCGCTCGATAGCATTTCCATTGTAATGGCCTATCCGCCTCGTGAGGTTGAGATTATTCCGCAGGATATCCCCATAAATATTGTGTACGAGGACGATGATGTAATTGTGGTAAACAAGGAACCCGGAATGGTTGTACACCCTGGCCATGGTAACTATTCCGATACGCTGGTAAATGCCCTAATGTATCACCTTAGGGATGTGCCACTTTTTAAATCGGGCGATGTGCGCCCCGGTTTAGTGCATCGTATCGATAAGAATACTTCTGGTATTCTTGTGATTGCCAAAACCGAATTTGCCATGAACCATTTAGCCCGCCAGTTTTTCGACCGTACCACCAAGCGTCGCTATGTGGCCTTGGTTTGGGGCGATATGGAGGAGAATGAGGGAACTGTTGATGCGCACATAGGTCGTAGCCCGCGCGATAGAATGAAGATGCACGTTTTTGCCGATGGCGAAGACGGCAAGCACGCCATTACGCACTGGCAGGTGCTGGAGCGCTTGGGGTACGTTACACTGGTTGAGTGTAGGCTCGAAACAGGTAGAACCCACCAAATTCGTGTGCATATGGAGTATATCCGTCATCCAATTTTTAACGACGATCGCTATGGTGGCGACTCCATTGTTAAGGGCACAACCTTTACCAAGTATAAGCAGTTTATTCAGAATTGCTTTAGCATTTGCCCACGCCACGCGCTGCATGCCAAATCGTTAGGGTTTATTCATCCAACCACTGGCAAGGAGATGTTTTTCGATTCAGAGATTCCCAATGATATGGTTCAGGTTATTGAGCGTTGGCGAACATATACCGCAGCACGAGAAAGTTCATAGAGTGCCTAGAGTTCATTAAGTTCATAAAGTGCCTAGAGTTCATAAAGTGTTTAGGGTTTAGAGTTAGAAGACGGAAGACGGAAGA
>CAZTFJ010000066.1:5913-8989 GCA_964612255.1 uncultured Rikenellaceae bacterium
ACAACAAGATTCCTCGCACCACATTCTCTCAAAACATTTTAATTATCTTTGTTCTTAGATAAATATTCATTCACAAATCGTATGATATCAACGCTCAATATTGCCATTATGGCTGGTGGAAACTCTTCTGAGGAGGGGATTTCGCTTAAGGGTGCTGCCCAAATTGCAAAATGGATTGCCAATGACCGTTTTAACGTCTATACAATTCTGGTAAAAGGTACCACTTGGACATTGAAACATCCCACCGAGGGCGATGTGCCCGTTGCATGGGATAGTTTTACAGCACAGGTAAACGGCCAAACCCTAAAATTCGATTGCGCACTAATAGCAATACATGGCACACCGGGCGAGAATGGTTTGCTTCAGGGATATTTCGAAATGATGGGCGTACCCTACACAACCGGTGGGGTTTTAAATACAGCGGCAACTTTTAATAAGGATATAACCAAGCGCTTGCTACACGATGTTGATGTGCATTTAGCCAAAGGAGTGAGCATACACAAGAATCAGGAGGTGAATGTACAGGATGTTCTTAAAAACCTAGGCTTGCCTGTGTTTGTAAAGCCCAACGAGAGCGGTAGTAGCTATGGCATAACCAAGGTGAAAACTGCTGAAGATTTGTTACCTGCATTAGAAAAATCGTTTACTGAAGATCCCGTGGCGCTAATTGAGGAGTTTATTCCAGGAATGGAGTTGACCTGTGGAGTGGTAAAAACGTTGAATAAAACCCTTGTGCTTCCTGTAACCGAGATAGTTCCAAAGAATGAATTCTTCGATTACGGCGCAAAGTACGAGAATCAGGTAGAGGAGATAACCCCAGCCCGTATCCCCCATGAGCTGGCCAACCAAATACAATCCATTTCGTCGGATATTTACGATAGGCTAAGCTGCCGTGGCATAGTGCGTGTCGATTATATCTACAGCAACAAAAAGTTGTATTTTTTGGAGGTGAATACCGTTCCAGGAATGAGCGAAACCAGCATAGTTCCACAACAGGTTGCTGCTGCTGGTCTAGCTATGGGCGATGTGTTTGCTATGGTAATTGACGATGCTATTGCTAGGAAGGCTTGAGGCTTTATGTTAGGTTAGTTGATTGGCTGATTGACCTGACATCGTGCGTAGCTCCCTGCCAAAGGAAAGTGCAGGCAAGCTGTCAGCGTCAGATAGGATTGGCTGATAGAATGACCTGCCTGACTGGCGGCAGAGCAGGCAGGTTGGATGATTGGGTGATTGGTTGATTGGATGATTGGCTGATTGATTGATTGATTGGTTGATTGGTTGGTATGTGAGCAAACTATTTCCCAGTTGACAGATAGATTGAACGTTTCCGAACCGACAACCGACAACTGACAACCAACAACCAACAACCAACAACCGTTTTCCAATTGCCCACCAGCAAAACTCGCTAGGTTGATAGATGATTGTAAATCTACTAAACAATACGCTATGCTAACGCTAACTACCCCCGCACTATTATTCTCAGCCATATCGTTACTTCTTTTGGCCTATACCAACCGGTTTTTGGCTCTGGCTCAACTAATTCGCAATTTGCATGCCCAGTATAAGCAGAATGCCGATAGCGTGCTGCTAGGGCAAATCAATAATTTGCGAACAAGGGTTCATATTATTCGGTACATGCAAATTCTTGGCATTACCAGTCTTTTGCTTTGCGTCCTTAGCATGTTCCTAATTTACATCGGCGAAACCGTTTGGGCAGAGGTAATATTTGGGGTTGCTCTTTTGCTGCTAATAGCCTCGCTGGCTCTTTCGGTTTGGGAAATCCAGATATCTGTAAAGGCGCTCGATATTCATCTGAGCGATATTGAGAAGAAGCAGTAGTATTGTACGACAATCCAATTAATCAAACTCGCACTAGCACTGGGTAATATTTTTTTAATTTTTTTTCCTGTAAATGTCACAAAGCTACCTTTAATTTGTCATAAAGGTGATTATACATTCTATGGATTTCGAACAGCTTTATCAAGATAATTTTGTCAAGGTTCAATCGTTCTGCCAGAAATGGACAGAGGATGCTGACGATGCGTATGATATTGCGCAGGAATCGTTCATTGAGCTTATGAAGAGGAATGGCGGGGGAGAGCTGGTTAATCCATTATCGTGGGTGTACAGGGTGGCCTATAACCGATGCGTTAACAGGCATAAGTTTAACCTAAGGTTTGTTTTTGGTGCCCTTGCAGGTAGCAGTAATAGCGTGTATACAAGTGATGATGAGATAACACAGGAACGTTTGCAAGCGGTTCGTAGGGCAATGCAAAGGCTTAATCATAGGGAGCGAGCCTTGGTTACGCTATACAAAATGGGATTTACCTACACCGAGATGGCCAACGTGGTAGAAATTAACCCCGCTTCGGTTGGTAAAACTCTAACCCGGGCAATTGATAAGCTAGCCAAATGGGTTAAATAACGAAAGGAGCAATGATGATGAAAACAACAAGTTGTATTGAGGATTGGGTTTTGCAGGCCTATATTGATGGGGAGTTGGATTCGGACAAATTGAAAATGGTTGAAAATCACCTAAAACAATGCCCCAGCTGTACTAGCCGGTTAGAACAAAGGCAGCAAAAAGTATTGGATGTGCTAAACTCTCTCGATTTGCTAGAGCAGCGTGCTATGTTAACCCCTAAAATAAAATCAATATCAACACTAAAAATTGTGAGCATAGCAGCATCGTTTACAATACTGATTGGACTTTTTTCCTTGATAGATTTTGGCAATAGCTCTGGCGATACCATTGAGCAACAATGCCAATGGGTAGAGATTGATGAATCGAATTTTTATCCCGAGTTCGAATCGCCAAACAGGTTGTACCAAATGCGCGCAATAGCCATTGCCGAGGTTGATAATGAGGGCAATGAGGTTAAGCACTACTTGGTTAAACAGTGTAACGAACCCGATAAACAGAACTAACGGATTGGCCAATCCTAGCTATAAACCCAAAACAATTTTATTATGAAACGATTATGCGTATTGTTTGTATTTGCAAGTTTTGCTTTGCAAATGTTTGGCCAATCGATGGTCGAAAAGTATAAAACAGGAACCATAACCCTTGAGCAGG
>CAZTFJ010000066.1:8999-10185 GCA_964612255.1 uncultured Rikenellaceae bacterium
TAAATCCTTTGCAAGCGGAGAGGACTGGACTAAGATTTTCCCAGACTATGAAAAGCATTCGTACGGAAAGCCTGTGGGGTTATACAAAAGTGTGGCCGTTGCCCCCGATGGTAGCGTTTTTGTTGGAAATCAAGGCTCTTACTCCATATCAAAGTTCGATGCCAATGGCAAGTACATAAAAACCTTTGGGCAAAAGGGCAACTACGATAAAGATTTTAAAGCGCAACCCACGTTGGGTGGAGTTGTTGGGGGTAAGTACGTGTTTACCCATGAGCACAATGGGCATATTAAGCTCTTTACCCTAAATGGCGAGTTTGTTAAGAACATTGTTCTGGATTATATGCCTTTGAAAACTATCGCTCTGGAGTCGAACCGAATAGCTTTGGTTGGGCATGTTCCTATGGGAAGAAAAACTAGATATGTTATTACCATTATCGATCCCGAAAGTGGCCAGGCGAATGTTATAAAAAAGTACGATAATATCAGGGAAAATACACAGCTAGTTATAAGCAAAATGAAAGCGTTGTATTCGTATGCCCCAAGTATGACTTCCAATAGATTATTTATAAGAGCCTTACCCGATGGTAATTTGTTGGTGGGTATAGCCCTATCTAACAAGCTCACGGTTTACTCGCCTAAGGGTGACCTTGTAAAAGATATCGTTTTAGATTACAACGCATTACCATATCCACAGGAGATGAAGAAAGAGTTTTTGGCACAAATGGAGAAGATGGTGAAAACCAGAGAAGGTATTTCATCTGAAGATATTGCCCCAATTTATAAAGATGATTTCTTCCCAAAATCGATGCCCTATTTCTATAACGTAATGGTTGATGCCGAGGGCAATGTTTTAGTGTTCAGGTATGTCGATAAGGATGTTGACCATATGTTCCGTGTTTTCACCTACAGTAGCGATGGCAAGTGGATTGGCGACGCGACATTGAACCTTAGCAACTATAAATTAGGACTAAATAGTAGATTGGATGAGGTGGCGTTTCACGGGAATTATTTATACGGTATTCTGCAACCAAATACAAATGTTGTTGCAGCTCCCCAGCTAGTTCGGTTTAGTATTAAGTAGAATAATATGGAAATTATGATAAGGATATCAATTTGTGTAGCATTGTGCTTGCTACTTGCCTCGTGCACTAGTGTTGACGATAAAAAGGAACAAAACAGTAATGCT
>CAZTFJ010000067.1:0-6000 GCA_964612255.1 uncultured Rikenellaceae bacterium
GCAAGGGTGTTGTTTTGCCCCGGTTTTACGTACTTTGTGATATTAAATTCCGATGGGAGCTTGCTTCCTTGGCTATAGCCAACTTTTTGGCCATTTATCCAAAGGTAGAATGCCGATTTTACCGATCCAAAATGAATGAAAATTTCATTTGTATCCCATTGTTTTGGAACAACAAAATGGTGTTTGTAACTCCCAACGGGATTGTAATCCTTAGGAATGCGGGGTGGTTCAGGGCCTGCCTTAAGTTCTGTAATAGGAGTTCTGGTGTCGGCAAACTCGTAGGGGTGATTTACATAAATTGGTGTGTCGTATCCTTGTACCTCCCAGCTTCCGGGAACTTCAATCAATTCCCATAACGATGTGTCAAAATCATTGCTGTAAAAGTTAATTGGCCGCTTGTGTGGGTTTACAGACAGGTTGAATTGCCACATTCCATCAAGCAATATATATCTACCCGAATTCTCAGGATTAGCTTCTAAAGCTTTCTCCTCGTTGGGATAAGAGAAAAATATGGTTCTGCCTACCTCTTTGTTGATAGCAATAACGCGAGGATTTTCCCATTCATGGGAATATTTAGTTCCATAAGAAGCGAGAGCTAAAATTGTAAGCGAATACAATGATAGGGCTATCCTTTTTATCATAATAAAATATTTTGTTTTCAAAAATACTAATTTGTTTGTTGAACCTAAAAAAACTACATATAAAAATAAAAAAATCAATAAATACCTGTTGTTTATAAAATCTTTATAAATTTGTTGTCTGTTAAATGCAAAACATCTTATAATATATAGTTTAAAAACATAAAAAACTATGAACTTATTATTGCCACCAACAGCTATTAACGGAGAGGATAGAGCCAATGGTGTTTACTACAAAAAATACTTATTAAAGAAACAAATTGTTGAAGTTTTTTATAGGTATGGTAATAAAACAATTGCTGAGCTTTGCGATATTACAAACAACAGCGTTCCAACCATAACAAATATTATTGGTGAGCTGGCCAAGGAGGGCTGGGTAAGCAAATTTGGAATTGGGCACTCGAAAGGTGGACGAAAGCCTGCCATATTTGGATTGAACGCACAAGCTGGATACATCGTAGGAGTTGATTTAAGCAGAAAATATACAAATATTGGTATTTTTGATTTACACAACCAGCAAGTTGGCGATATTCTAGAGCTTGGAGAGGGTCTGTCGAGTACAGATAATATCCTTTCAGTTCTAAATGAATCTGTTGTTAAACTACTGAAGGAGACTAGAATTAAGACAGATCAAGTTTTAGGCTTTGGGATTTCTGTTCCAGGGTTAATAGATATTAGGAAGGGGGTGAGCTACAGCTACTCCCAGTTTGGCGATAGGCCATTAAAGGAGATTTTTGAAGAAGTGCTTAAAAAGCCTGTTTTCATTGAGCACGATACACGCACCATGGCGTTAGGGGAGCAGTGGTTTGGACTGGCCCAGAGTATTAATAACGTCCTGTTCCTTAATATTGGTTCTGGCATAGGTTTGAGTATGATACTTAACGGTGAACTTTACCGTGGCCGGTCGGGCTACTCAGGCGAGTTTGGCCATATTCAGATGGATCCCGAAGGTGAACTTTGTTATTGCGGCAAAATAGGATGTTTAGAAACCATCGCCTCCGGATCGGCAGTAGTTAAGAAAACAAAAAAGATAATAGAGAAGGGCAAGAATACGGTAATAACAAAACTCTGTGATGGTAATATTGAGAAAATCAGGCTCAAAACAATTATCAAAGCGGCCAATATGGGCGATCAGTTTGCAATTGAATTGCTCGAGGAGGCTGGAGAGTATCTGGCCAAGGGCATTTCAATGCTTATCCACTTGTTTAACCCCGATGTTATTATTATTGGCGGAGAGATGGCCGAGGCCAATTCTCTTATTAAAGATCCAATACAGCAAAAGATTAGTAAATACACCATGATGCTTTTAAAGCAGGATACTCAAATTTTAGTGTCGGAGCTCAAAGAGCGCGCTGGTCTTTTGGGTACTTTGCCTGTGGCAATATCTAACCTGCTTTTTAACGAGCCCATTACGCCAAAACCTATAGCCGAAGGTTAGATATAGTAGGTTACCAAAAACCAAAAAAGTGCGAGCCAATAAGCTTGGTTCGCACTTTTTTGGTGTGAGCGGTTTGTTACAACTATTCCATCAGAGAGAAATCAATGGCTGGTTCGTTTCCGTTTGCGTCTCTTTCGAAGTACTCACCAATGCTGGTTGTGTTATTGAAGAATCCGCAGTTTTTCAAGTAAAACAGGTTGTTTGTTCCTGTACCTCCGCTATAGTCCATACGTGCCCTTGCTTGTGCAGTTGCATCGGCAGTGAATTTTGCCCTTGTTAGCTCATGCCATTGCCCATTTGTACTGTAAACCCATTGGTTGCCAAAATGAACTTCTCGTTGCAAGGGCCCAGTGCGGGTGTCAAAATTTTCGAGGAATGAGTGCAGACCTGTGGCATATGTGCTAGTAAATGGCCGCTGCCATGAAGCTATTAGAGTCCAGCTGCCCACTTCGGGGGCAAAAAAGTATGCCGTGTAATCGGTATTGTTTTCTAATTCGGCCGATGGTTCTACCTTAAGCAAAAACTTGTAGGTATTGCCTGCCACCCAGTTGTACCTCAAGAAACTTTGTCCTCCCGAACCCTCGTTTCCGAATTCCTGAACAACGGTTTGTTCTCCTTTTTTTAACAATTTCACTTGGTATTCAGGTGGGATTTCGTTTGGGTTATCGGTGCTGTATGGGCTCCAAACGGAGAACAGCACTCTACGTTCTGTGGCAGAGTTAACCTGCATACCAAAGTAACCCTGCGAAAACCCATTAGCCATAAAGTACGAGCCAATAACGTCGTTGTTGGTTGGCACAGTAACCTCGTTATAAAACCATTGTACATTGCCTGTTTCTTGGGGCACTTGGTAGCCCAAATGAACCGATGGGCCCCTGCGTCCCCAGTAAAAATAGTCTTCGGTTATATAGTCTACTCCAGCATTTGTAGCAGATCCACCAATTACAATATCGCTAATATCTGCATAAATATCACCCGTTTTGTTAATTCCCTTCAGGTCAATGTAGTAGTAGCCTGGTTTATCAATGGTGTAAGTGTCGATAAATACTTTTGAATATCTTGATTTGCTTATGGTTACTTCTTTCGTTTTGTCGTTAAATGTTGCAGCTACTTTTGATGTGCCTTGGCTAGCCTTACCCCTAAGGCCTATGTGTAGTTCGCCGGTTCCATTTATTCTAAAGTAGGTTCTTACAACTTGACTGGCATGCTGCCAAGCTTGGTTATCGAAATTGAAAAGTTCTTCCGATGGGGTATTTGGGCTAATAAAAATCCATGTGCTCCCCTCGGTTGGGATGCTTATGTCCATATTGGGGTCAGGAGTTACTTCGTTGGGCTTATTGCACCCCTGATTACAGCCTAAGGATATTGTAAATATCCAAAGTAAAGCCAAGTAATTAAATTTTCTCATAATATATTCCTTTTAAAATATTAAAAATATAGATGTATTCTTTAGTTGAAGAATTATATGCATATGTAATATAGGTATCTATTCATCTATTTAGTATTTCAAATTGTGCTTGTTGCTTTGTTTTATGCTTAAATAGGTAATGTTAATTTCTGTCATCGCAGTTTTTTATCAAATGTCAGCAATGTTTGAACTCGAACAAATATATACAATATTAAATTATTGTCAATTATATATTAAAAAAAATTAAAAAAGATTTGCAGATAAAAAAATAAATTAATTACTTGCTCCTATAAAATAATTAATTGAGTTTAGCAATTTCCTAACCTAAATCACTAAACGTTATGAGAAAAAAACAATTTAATTACCTGCTATTTGCACTTGCTTTCTTTGGAATGGGAGCGCTTGTTGGTTGTACCGACGATGCAGGTACGTTACCAAAAGCGGCAACTGCTGATGTTACCGATATTAAAGATTTGTCGGCAACAGCAGGAGGATCAGTTGAGGATAATGGTGAGAGCACCATTGTGGCAACTGGTTTATGCTGGAGCGCTACCTCTCCGGAGCCAACTACTGCCGACAGCTACGTGAGCGTTGGCAAGTATACCACGCAAGGTATACTGGAAGATGAGTGGAACTTTACAGCAACAATGACTGGTCTTGAGCCAACTACTAAGTATTACGTTCGCGCCTATGTTGCAAACGAAGTTGGAGTAGCCTATGGTGAAGTAAAAGAGTTTGAGACAAAAGCTGGTAAGATTTTTCATGCTCTTACCAACGATATGATTGAGGTATTTACGCAAGAATTATATGAAGGCCCCAAAGAGAGTTTGGTTGATGGCGACCTAACAACCTACTGGCATTCTGCTTGGTCTAATTCCGAAGGATATGAAAATGCTCCGCTTCCTCACCATATCCAAATTAATTTTGACGAGAGTAAAGCAATTGGCGGGTTTACCTACTGGTTCCGCAATCCAAGTGGCGCAACCGATAGGCCTACTCAGTTCGATTTGCAGGTAAGTGCCGATGGCGATGCTTGGACAACAGTTTGGACCTCAGAAGAAAATCTACCATATACTTGGGCCGACGATGCCGAATACGAGCAAGGAAGAACATTAACCTTTGGCGAAAACCATAGTTCGCAGTACTTCAGGTTACGGATTTTGCAAACAGTTGGCAATAGGGATTGGACACATCTGGCAGAAATAAAGGTTTTTGAAGATGGCTCAATTTAGCCTTGGTGATAGAATAAAATTGTAAATAATAAAAAGATTATAACATGAATAATATCGATAAAATTGAACTTTTGCACATATGCAATGGCTCATTATCTGGTTATGCTTCCGCGATATTTCGTCGTCTTACCAAGGTGTTTAGCGTTAGCCTTATTCTAGCATTGCTCTTTGTGACCCCGTTGGGACAGGCCTTTTCGCAGACAAATACACAAGTGTCTGGAACTGTTAAGGATGCTGTTACGCAAGAGCCAATGGTGGGTGTTAATATTTTTGTTAAGGGAACTACCTCTGGTGTTTCTACCGACGAAAATGGACAGTATAGTTTAAATGTAACTAAAGCTGACGCCATACTTGTGGTGTCGTTTATTGGTTACGAAACCCAAGAGATACAAGTTAGCGCCCAATCTGTAATTGATGTGCTTTTACTGCCCGAGATTAATACTCTTGATGAAATTGTTGTGGTTGCCTATGGTACAACATCGCGATCGAATCTTACAGGATCTGCTGTGGCCATTTCGTCGGAGGAGTTAAAAGATGTTTTTACACCTAACCTGTCTACAATGCTTCAGGGCAAGGTTGCTGGAGTTTACGCTCAAACAGGTTCGGGTAGACCTGGTACGGCCCCCACAATTAATATTAGGGGTAAGGGCTCAATTAATACTACCAACAGCCCACTTTGGGTAGTTGATGGAATTATTGTAGGGCACAGCGAGCCAACCATTAACCCCGCAGACGTAGAGAGTGTAACCGTGCTCAAAGATGCATCGGCAACATCGCTGTATGGCTCTAGAGCATCCAATGGGGTTATTCTTGTTCAAACAAAACGTTCAGATACAGAAATCTCGGAGGTTACTGCTAGCGTAACCCGTGGATTTACCGATTTAAGCATGGGCAAGTTCTCGCTCATGAACTCGCAGCAGCTATATAACTACCAGTTACCATGGAATGTTGATGCCGATTTTAATGAGGATTTGCTTGCTAAGGATACCGATTGGCTTGATCTTGCCACCCAAATTGGCGATGCCCAAGAGTATAACGTGGCTTACAAAGGGGGCACCGAAAAAATTAGCTCTTACATATCGGGTACGTACTATAACGAGACCGGCGCAGTTAAAGGTTACGATTTTGAGCGCTACTCTGCCATTGCAAATCTCGATATCAAAGCCACCGATAGGCTTACCATTAAAACTAACCTGTCGGGTAATATGACCCTAACCGAGAACCAGGAGCATAGCCTTTACAGCGCCTATACATATATGCCTTGGGACTCGCCTTACCTCGACG
>CAZTFJ010000067.1:6010-7234 GCA_964612255.1 uncultured Rikenellaceae bacterium
TAAACCCCGATATAAAATGGTGGGGTCGCGATCAAAGCAACTATTTATATAACCTGCAGTACAATTGGGGCAAGGGCCGAAGTAACAACTTTAGGTTTAACGTGGGTGCCGATTTTAAAATTACCGAGTGGCTTACCTTTACCTCAATGAACAATATTTACTTCGGATTTGGCAATAGCCAGTCGTACAACGATCCCCGTTCAACCAGCGGTTGGGCCAATAATGGCAGCTATACCAACGGTTACACATTTACCCGAGATCGTCTTTCAAACCAGCTGTTACGATTTAATAATACCTACGGAGATCACACAATTAACGCTTTTGCCGCTTGGGAGTATAGCGATACTTACTACGATAGCAACAGCTCTACAGGAAAGGGTGTTGCGGCAGGTTTAACAGTGCTGAATACTACATCTGAGCCCGAGTCGATTAGTGGTGGACGCGGAGAGAGTGCCCGTCAGAGCCTTCTTTTTAGCACCCAGTATGTTTTCGACAGTAGATATATGGCTACTGCATCGTTCCGTCGCGAGGGATCATCGAGCTTTGGCCCCGACAATAAGTACGGTAATTTTTGGTCGGTTAGTGCCGGTTGGAATATGCATAACGAAAGTTTTATGCAGGATATAGATTGGCTAAATGTGCTAAAAGTAACTGCTAGTTATGGTTTGGTGGGTAACTCCCCCAGCCATTTCCCTTTCCTAACCTACTACGAGCTTACCGGGCAATATGCTGGGTTTCCGGCAGCGCGACCATACCAAAAGGGTAATCCTGCAATAACTTGGGAAACTAGTAAAACCGCTAACTTTGGGGTTGAGACAAGGCTTTTTAACAGGGTAACTGCAAGCATTGATATTTATCAGAAGAATAGCTCCCGATTGCTCTACTACGTGCCACTTCCTGCACTTTCGGGGTACAATGGTATTTGGGATAATGTGGGAGAAATTAAGAATCAGGGCTTTGAGCTGTCTATCTCCCCAGAAATAATTAAAACCAAAGATTTTATTTGGAATATGACCTTCAACCTTTCGTACAATAACAACGAAGTGGTTTCGCTGTACCAGGATCAGCCAATTTCAGGCTTTGTACGCATTGAGGAGGGGTACGACATGGACTCGTACTACACTAGAATTTGGCATGGAGTGAATCCTGGCAATGGAGATCCCCTTTGGGAAAAGGTTGTTGAAAATGAGGATGGTACTCAAACCGTTGAGCTAACTAATAATT
>CAZTFJ010000067.1:7281-7970 GCA_964612255.1 uncultured Rikenellaceae bacterium
ATAACACTATCGGCCAATATTGGTTTTGTTGAAGGGCTATACCTATATCATAGCGATCGCGAACTTTTCGATAGCGATGGTGCATACCCAACCTTTAACAACATGAATCTAGCCGACGGATGGTCGCGTTGGCAACAGCCTGGCGATATGGCAACCCACCCGCTTGCACAGCTGGGAGGTAACAGAATGGCCAACTCGCAATCGTCTCGTTACCTAGAGGATGCTAGCTATATTAGGCTTAGAAATCTTAATCTTTCGTACCAGCTACCAAATAGCATCTCTAGCAGAATTAAGGTAAATAAGGCCACTGTATTTATTAATGCCGATAACCTTGTTACCATTACCAAATGGTCTGGTACCGATCCCGAAACGGCAACTATGTATCCGTTGGCTAAAAAGTACTTGGTAGGCTTTAGAATTGATTTTTAATTGGCATCAAAATAAAATAGTACAACAATGAGAAAATATCATATCATAATAACTACCACTCTTGCCCTTATGCTTGTGGGATGTGAGATTGAACGATTCCCCTCTCAGGATTTGGCAGAGGAACAGGTATTTAATACCGAGTTGGGTATTCAAGCTGCTTCGTTGGGTACCTATGCGCTGCTTAAGCAGAATGAGTTTATGCGCCCATACCACTTTCATGGCGAGTATGGTGGCGATAATATTGCCCTTAGTGGTCAAAC
>CAZTFJ010000067.1:7980-9869 GCA_964612255.1 uncultured Rikenellaceae bacterium
ATAATATGTACAACTTTCAGCATGTTGTAAACAACTATCACCTCAATAGCTTGTGGGAGATTTCTTATAGGGGCATTATCAATAGCAATAAGGTTATTGCAAATGCAGAGAAAGGCGTAACCGATGTGCTTGACCATAGCATTGGTGAAATGCACTACCTAAGGGCTTTCTTTTACTACACGTTAGTTAATGTGTGGGGGCGCCCATATACTCAGGATCCAACCCAAAATCTGGGTGTTCCTCTAATTCTCGAGCCCGAGCCCGATTTGGATAACCTGCCTCCACGTGCAACTGTAGCGCAAGTGTATCAACAAATTGAAAAGGACTTGCTAGATGCTGCTGAGCTGATGAGCAATTACCAAAGGCCAAGTTCTGAACTCCGAATTTTTGCCTCAGAGATGTCGGCTTATGCATTATTGTCAAGACTTTATTTGTATATGGATGAGAATGAAAAGGCTATAGAGTATGCCGATAAGGTAATTGATTCGAATATTTTTAGTTTGCTTGAGGGCGATACCTACACTAAGTACCCAACTTATGTTCCCGAAGATAATTCCGAAACCATTTTTGCATGCCGTGCTCTAAAAGATAAGGACGACTATAATTGGTACGCCATGGGCGGTATGTATGCCCGAATTAATGGTGTTGGATGGGGAGAGATGTATGCTTCGCAGCCCTATCGCGATTTGTTGGGACAGTATCCGCAAGATTTAAGAACAAAATTTATTGAGCCCCAGTATGTTGATCCCAATCCCGATGGATCAACACCAATGTGGATTATTTTTATTGAGGAAAAGGCAAACCCTGCTGGTGCCAAAATGTTTAAAAATTACGATGTTACCCAAAATCCATCAACTCAGGCTTGGGAGTATATGAAAGATGGTGTTGCCACTGAGGTTGAAACCGAAGCGGTTGGCGATGAAACTCGTTACTTTATTTATGAAAATGGGGTAAAAACTTACGTTTCGTTGGAGAAAAAGATGAAGGTTAGGAATGGTTATCCGCTTTACTACGTTTTAAAAATTTCTAACCAGGAGGATCAGCCTCAGCTTTACTCTCCGGTAATATCGCGTTTGGCCGAGATGTACCTAAATAGGGCAGAGGCATACGCCAAGCTGGGCGATGTGGACCAAGCGCTAGCAAATATAAATGTTATCCGTACTCGTGCGCAAATTCCTCCTTACACCCAAGTGCCTGCTGGTAAAACCATTCTCGATTTGGCTCTCGAAGAGAGAAGGCTCGAGTTGGCATACGAAGCCCATCGCAGGTATGATGTGTTTAGAAATGGGTTAACCCTCGACAGAAGGTACCCTGGTACTCACGATAGGGGTAATGCGCTTATGACAGTTCCGGCTAGCCACCCGCGGGTAGTCGATTTTATTCCTGAGCGTCAAATACTATCGCAACCCAATTTGGTGCAAAACCCATAGAATATTATAGTGGTGAGAGGAGGGGCAGTGCCACTCCCTCACCATAATTTTATTTTTTTATTAGTTGGGTTGTGGTATGCATTAAATATTTATTAGCAGGCTATGCATATCAAAATAATTTATCAAATTTGAACTCAAAGTTTTAATTTTTCTACAAACTATATTTTTACAAAGATGGGTTTAACACAAATCAAAGGTGAGCGTAAAAGTTATCTGCTATCCATTACCATTGTAGGTGTAATGTTTTTTATAATAGGTTTTGGTGTTGGCATAAGCGGATTTCTTACCCCTGCCCTCAGATCAGCTTTTAATCTCGATACTGTGCAGTCGTACTTGGTAACAGCTGCAATTTTCTCTGCATTTGTAATTTTTGGTCGGCCTTCGGCCTGGGTTATTACAAAAATAGGGTACAAAAAATCGATGTTTTTTGCCTTTATTATCATGGCGCTAGGGATGGTT
>CAZTFJ010000067.1:9879-10172 GCA_964612255.1 uncultured Rikenellaceae bacterium
GCCAATAGCATTAGCTTCCCACTTTTCCTAATTGCTCTATTTGTTGGGGGGATAGGAAACACCTTGTTGCAAGCCGCGGTTAATCCCTACGTAACTATTATTGGCCCAATAGATAGCGCTGCAATGCGCATGTCGCTAATGGGAATTATGAATAAAATGGCCTGGTGGATTGCACCCCTTTTTCTTGGGCTGTTTATCGATTTGCAAGATGTAAGACTCGAAGATGTTGTCTTTCCCTTTTACCTAGTGGCTGGCATATTAGTAGTGCTAGGCATTGGCATACTTTTTTCCCC
>CAZTFJ010000068.1:0-10125 GCA_964612255.1 uncultured Rikenellaceae bacterium
AAATCGTAAAATGTAAGGCCAACTGTGTACATTAGCTCATCGAAAAGCCCAAACGTAGGTATAACAAACGATTGGTTTTTAACCAGATGCGGAGCATTTTTAAGCAATCGTCCGCGCTCAACACAGGCCTCGCGTACTAGCGCTAAATCGCCTTGGGCTAAATACCTAACCCCGCCGTGCACCAGCTTGGTACTTTTGCTCGATGTCGATTTGGTAAAGTCGGATTTTTCAAGTAGCACTACGCTGTAGCCTCGGGTGGCTGCTTCCAAGGCAATGCCAATACCAGTTGCACCTCCGCCTATTACAATAAAATCGTAGTCTGTTTGGCTTTCATTTAGCTGCTTTAACGTTTTTTCTCTATTCATCGCTTTTGGTTTTACGAAAATTATTACGCATCAAAAGTAATAAATAAAAAACATAAAGGAAAGAAAACGAAAGTAAAAACTTACGAAAAATATCTTATTTGGAATTAATCGAATTTATTAGTATGTTTTTGTAATTTTGTGAGTGAATATAATCCAAAGAAATGTCGAAAAGTATTGCCCGTCGTCATCAGCATATTCTCAATAGGCTTAAGGAGCAGGGATTTGTGAATGTAAATGAGCTAGGCCAGGAGTTAGGGGTATCGTTGGTTACTATCCGAAAGGACTTAAAAGATTTAGAAGAACGAAACTTGCTGCATCGCACTCATGGTAGCGCTACGCTTACCGATCCTTATATTACCGAGAGAAATATCCACGAAAAGGAGAAGATTGGCGTTGAGCAGAAGCAACGCATTGCGGCCAAGGCAGTTAGCTTTGTAGAATCCAACGATAGTATAATACTAGCATCTGGGTCAACAATTCTTGAATTTGCCCGACAACTATCAAGTATCAGCCCCTTGTCGGTGGTTACCGCTTCGCTTAATGTGGCGCAAATTCTTAATATCAACCCCGATATTGAGATACACCAGCTGGGTGGGGTTATTCGAAAGAGTTCAAACTCGGCTGTTGGCCCATTTGCCGAGCGTATGATGGAAGGCTTTAGCTGTACAAAACTTTTTTTAGGTGTAGATGGTATTGACCCTGATTATGGCCTAACCACTACCAATGCCTTAGAGGCATCGTTAAATCAGGTTATGATAAATGCCGCTCAAAAGATTATAGTATTGGTCGATTCTGCTAAATTTGGTCGCAGGGGGTTTGGTCGTATTTGTAGCCTAACACAGGTAGATTTGATAATAACCGATAGCGGAATATCTGAATTGATGGTAAAGCGAATTGAATTGGCAGGAGTGGAGTTGGTAGTAGTTTAGCATTTTTTTATTGCTATTGGCCAAATTCAATTGCATGATTTGTAAAAATAGTTTAGGTTTGAATATCAATAAATATCAAAATTAAATTTTATGAGCGTACTGGTTAACAAGGATTCCCGAATTTTAGTGCAGGGATTTACTGGGGGCGAGGGCACGTTTCACGCAACCCAAATGCTTGAGTATGGAACAAACGTGGTGGGCGGTGTAACACCGGGAAAAGGTGGTCAAACGCATCTCGATTTGCCCGTGTTTAATACTGTTGCCGATGGAGTTAAGCAGGTTAATGCTAATGTTTCGGTAATTTTTGTTCCTCCCGCTTTTGCTGCCGATGCCATTATGGAGGCCGCCAACGCTGGAATAAAGGTTATAGTTTGTATTACCGAGGGTATTCCCATTGCCCAAATGGTTAAAGTTAAGCAGTATCTTTCCGAAATGCCCGATGTTAGGCTTATTGGCCCCAACTGTCCAGGAATTATTACTCCCGATGAGGCAAAGGTGGGTATCATGCCTGGCTTTATTCACAAAAAAGGCAATGTTGGCGTGGTTTCACGGTCTGGAACCCTAACCTACGAGGCGGTTGATCAGCTAACAAAGGTTGGTCTTGGACAAAGCACTTGCATTGGTATTGGGGGCGATCCTATTGTGGGAACCACTACTTTAGACGCCATTAAATTGTTTAACGACGACCCCGAAACTGAAGGTATAGTTATGATAGGCGAGATAGGTGGAAGTATGGAAGCCGATGCCGCTAGATGGATAAAAGAAAACTGTAAAAAGCCAGTTGTTGGATTTATTGCTGGTCAAACTGCGCCAAAGGGCCGCCGGATGGGACATGCTGGTGCTATTATTGGTGGCGCTGACGATACTGCTGCTGCTAAAATGCGGATTATGACCGAGTGTGGTATTCACGTGGTTGATACGCCTGCAAACATTGGTGCTACAATGCTTAAGGTGTTAAAATAGAGTACTTAAATCATTAAAAGCAATTTTTGATGACCAGAAAGCTAGCCTTTTTAACTAAGCTTAGTGTTGCTTTTTTTGTGCTACTTCATTTTTTGCCCAATAATTTGGGAGCACAATGTGAGGCACACAGGTTTAAGCACTTTACGGTAGAAGAGGGGCTTTCGCAAAATACTGTATACGACATCCTTCAGGATCATATGGGCTTTATTTGGTTTGCTACTGATAACGGCCTAAATCGTTTTGATGGCATAAACTTTAAGATTTACAATCATACTCCTAACGATAGTTTATCGCTAAGTAATGGTAGGGTTATTTCAATAGTTGAGGATAGTCAAAAAAGATTGTGGGTTGGTACTATTGGGGGTGGACTTAATCTTTACAATTGGAAAACAGATTCATTTACTGCATACACCAACAACCCCAATCAGGAGCATAGCCTTAGTAATAATAAGGTTATGGCTCTTGCCGAAGATTTAACAGGTAAAATTTGGGTTGGTACTGCCGATGGCGGATTGAATCATTTTAATCCCGAAACTGGCCAGTTTACTGTGTATAAAAATACTTCCGAAAATCCGAACGTTTTACCAAGCAATGTTATTCGCTCCCTGTATGTTGAGAAAAGTGGTAAGTTGTGGATTGGTACTAATAATGGGTTGGCAGTATACTCTCCAGATGAGCAGACAATTAGGCCTTTTTATGTGTATACGGCAAACGGAACTCGCTACAACTTAGGTACAGTAAGAAGAATTTATGAGGATAATTCGGGTAATATTTGGATTGCTACTGATAAGCAGGGGGCCATTGTTTACAATGTTAAAAGCAAGGACTTTACCATATATAAACATAACCCATTAAAAACGAATTCGTTGCCAAATAATGCTGTGCACGATTTTTTACAAGACGAGGATGGTGATATCTGGATTGCAACTTACGGAGGGTTATCCAAGTTAAAAATCCCTACAAATTCATTTACTAACCATACAAATACATTGTATAACACGCAAAGTATATCAAGTAATCAGGTTAGGCGTATTTACGAGGATAAGATGGGCATACTTTGGATTGGTACCGACAACAATGGTATTAATAAGCTCGACACTAAGGCCAAAAAGTTTGTTGTTTACCGCAGTTTCCCCGAAAGTGAGTTTAATATTTCTTCAACTTGTGTAAGTACAATTCATCAGGATAGCGATGGTGCAGTTTGGCTCGGTACTACCGGACATGGTCTTGTTCGTTTCGATGTTGCCAAGGAATCATTCCAATACATTAAAACTGGATTACCAAACTCAAGCATCACATCAGTTTCAGAGGATAAAAATGGCGATTTATGGGTTGGTACAATTAGTGGCTTGGCCAAGTATAGTAAGCAAACAGGCCAATTTAAAAAGATTGCTTTTGCCATAAGCGAACATAAAGAAATATTTGATTGGCGGGTAAGGCATATTCACATTGGCCCTCAAAACGATGTTTGGGTAGCTACCCAAGATCATGGATTGGTGCGTTTCTCCATCAACGGTAAACCATTAAACCATTACCGAAGGAACTTTAACGACCCTAAGTCTTTATCTCAAGATAGAATTAACGCTGTTTTTGAGGATAAGTTTGGTAATGTATGGGTGGCTACAAGCCATGAAGGGCTTAATTTACTTAGTAAGGAAACAGGCCAAGTTAAAAAAGTATTCAGAAAGAATAGCGCCGACTCAACCTCTATCCCCTCCGATAGGGTGCTTAGTTTTCATCAGGATAAGGTTGGCCGTTTATGGTTTGGAACAGCCGAAGGCTTAAGCCAGTATAGCTATGCCGACAGCCTATTTACTAACTACTCAACGTTCAATGGCTTACCCAACGATGTTATATCGGCCATTGAGGAAGATGTGCATGGCAGGTTATGGGTAAGTACAAACAAAGGTATCTCTTGCGTTGATGTTAACAATTTATCAAAACCAGTGTTTTGGAATTTTGATAAGCACGATGGATTGCCAATGAACGAGTTTTCAAATAACGCCTCGTTTACTCTTAACTCTGGAAATATTTTATTTGGTGCTTTAAATAGCTTCGTCTCTTTTAATCCGCTTGATATTAAGAGCGATACCATTGTGCCTTGGGTTTATGTATATGAGGCAAGGATTTCTGAGCACAATCGGCAAACAGAAGGTGAGGATGATGAGATAATTATTAACCTGTTGAAAAGCGATTCCCTTTCATTTGCATATTCCCAGAATAACCTCTCGTTTTATGTTACTGTAATTCATCCTCGCGCACCCCATAAAAACAGCTATAAATATATACTTGAGGGTTTCGATAGTAAATGGGGGGCACCAAACATCTCGCAACAGCAATTTGTGCGATACACAAATTTAAAGCCAGGCGATTATACTTTTAGGGTGATTGCTCAAAACTCCGATGGATTTTGGAACGAGGAAGGCGATTCCTTCTTTTTTACAATAGAAAAACCATTTTGGAATAAGTGGTGGTTCTATGGGGTGATTACACTTATATTTGTTGGAGTAGCCTATGCTTTATCGCAGGTGAGAGAGGCTGCTCTAGTTAAGTCAAAAGAACATCTTGAAGAGATGGTGAGTGAGCGTACCCAGGAGTTGCTTTTACAATCGGAGCAGTTAAAGCAGGCTAACGAGGAAATTAGATCATCATCAGAGGCATTAACCGAACAAAATGAACTGCTCAAGCTAAAGCACGAGGAGATTACCCAAAAGAATAATGAACTTGAGCACCAGAAGAACTCTTTAGCAAATCTGGCTTGGGAATTACAGGATAAGAATGAGGAGATAACAGCCCAGCGGAACGAGATAGAGCGTCAAAAGAAAGAGATAACCGATTCAATTTTGTATGCTCAACGTATTCAGCAGGCGGTTTTACCAACCCAAGAGCAAATAAAAGAGCTTTTCCCCGAGTTTTTCATATTTAACCGGCCCAAAAGCATTGTGAGTGGCGATTTTTATTGGGCTAATCAAATTGGCACGTATAGAGTTGTAGCTGTGGTAGATTGTACTGGGCATGGCGTACCGGGTGGATTTATGAGCATGCTGTGTGTGTTAATGCTTAACGAGGTAATTTCGCTCCGAGGTTATGTCGATCCAGCAAAGGCTCTTAACCATTTGCGCCAGAGCATAATCTCTGTATTGCACCAAAAGGGCGAGTTTAACGATGCCTCTGACGGGATGGACTTATCGCTTTGCGTTATCGATGACGAGCGAAAAGTTATAACCTATTCTGGTGCAAATAGTTCGATGATTGTTTTTGAGCCTAATGCTGCGCCTGATGAAAAGTTAACAATTCTTCGTTCCGATAGAATGCCCATAGCATACCATCCGCTAATGAAATCGTTCTCAAATAAAATGGTTCCTTTTGGTACCGATACCGTACTGTTCTTACATTCCGATGGTATTGTCGATCAATTTGGGGGGCCTAATAATAAAAAGTTTCAGCATCAAAGGCTTCTGAACTTTATTGCCGATAATAGTGATTTGCCTCTTGAAACCCAGGGTATTGTTCTGGAACAAATTTTTAGTAAGTGGAAAGGTAAGGCTTTTCAGGTTGATGATGTGCTAGTTATGGGCATCAAACTTTAACTGGATTGGCCTTTTATAAACGCTTCCCACATTATCTCAACCGGGTGTTCAGCCTCTCTGCTTGTTCCATCTTTTATCTGATGTCGGCAGCTAGTGCCAGGAGCAGCAATTTTTACATTTTCGGGCGTTTTTCTCACCTCGGGGAAAAGTACCAACTCACCAACCTTCATCGATAGATCAAAGTGCTCTTTCTCGTAACCAAAGGCTCCTGCCATACCGCAACATCCGCTTGGAATTTCATCCACGCTGTAGTTTGTTGGGAACGATAGCATGGCCTTGGTTTCTTGGGTTGAGGCCACGGCTTTTTGCTGGCAGTGTCCGTGCAGCTTTATGCTTCGTTCTTCTGCAGTAAATAGCTCTTTTGCTATTCGGCCGGCTTCCACCTCACGCATAAAAAACTCTTCAAATAGCAGGCTGTGCTCCGAGAGCTCTTTGGCCTTGCCTTTTAGCTCTTCATTAACCAGATCGGGGTACTCATCTCTAAAGCTAAGTATTGCCGAGGGCTCAAGCCCAATAAGTGGGGTGGTACTGTTAATAATCCCCATAAGGCGTTTAACATTACTGTTGGCTAACCGTTTGGCAGTATTGAGCAGACCTTTCGATATGTAAGTGCGTCCGCTTTCGGCAATGGGGGCAATACAAACTTCGTAACCCAACCCTTCGAGTAGTTCAACGGCCTTAATGCCAATGGGAGTATCGTTGTAATTGGTAAACTCATCGGCAAGCAGGTAAACCTTTTGCTTTTGCAGCGGAGTACCTCTTTTTCTGTGCCATTTTTTTAGGGTAGATTTATTGAGAAGGGGTAGCTGTCGTTGCGGAGCAAAGCCTAACAATTTTGTCATTACACCTTTGGTTAAACTATTGGTTAGGAAAAAGTTGGTTATACCCGGTGCAAGCATTCCAATTGCGTAAATTCTGGTGATGTTGGCAATTAGCCAGCTGCGTAGGGGGATGCGATGCGATTTGTACCATTGGTGTAAAAATTCGGCCTTTAGTTTGGCCATATCTACGCTCGATGGGCATTCGTTCTTGCAGCCCTTGCATGATAGGCAAAGGTCTAGAATATCGTAAATTTCCCTGTGGTTAAAAGGATTCTGCTTATCGCTATTGCTAATAAACTCCCTTAGGATATTTGCTCGCGCTCGGGTAGAGTTGGCCTCATGGCGGGTAGCCATGTAGCTGGGGCACATGGTGCCACCTGCCAGCTCGGTTTTTCGGCAATCGCCCGATCCGTTGCACTTTTCAATAGCTTTTAGTATTCCCCCTACTGCGTTAAAATCCATAATGGTATTAATGGTTCTATCTTTTTTCCCAGGGGTATATCTAAGGTTGGTATTGTTTGGGGGCGTGTCAACTATTTTGTTGGGGTTAAAAATGCCCTGCGGATCCCAGGTGTTCTTCACCTCATTCATCATGCTGTAAACCTTGTCGCCAACCAGCACAGGAATTAATTCTCCGCGCAAACGCCCATCGCCATGCTCTCCGCTCATCGAGCCACGGTACTTTTTTACTAGTTTGGCTACTTCAAAGGCAATGGTGCGGAAAAGTTCCACATCGGTTTTCTCTTTTAAATTTAGCACTGGCCTAAGGTGAAGTTCACCACTCCCTATGTGCGCGTGGTACACGCAGTCTAGGTTATGGCTTTTCATAATCGTTTCAAAATCGGCCATGTAGTCTGGTAAGTCTTCCACATCCACAGCGGTATCTTCAACCAGCGATACCGGTTTGGCATCGCCCTCAATGTTCGACAGAACGCCCAATCCAGCTTTGCGAAGCGCCCAAACCTTCGATATATCGTTGCCAGTAACCATTGGAAAATGGTAACCGTAGCCCATGGCTCTCATCTCGGCTTCCATAGCTTGGGCCAGCTCCATTATCTCGTCCATCGATTTGCGGGCAAACTCAACAATTAGTATTGCCCCAGGATCGCCTTGTATAAAGAATCTGTTCTTGCGCTGCTCAATATTCCCCTTGGTGCACTCCAAAATTAGGTTGTCCATTAGCTCCACCGCACCCGGATTGAATTTTAGCGCAATGAGGTTTGCCTTAAAAGCGTCGTGGCGATTCACTAGATGTACGCAAACAAGTGCCTTATGGCTTGGTGGCAGGTCAACCAGATTTAGCTTAATCTCGGTAATAAACCCCAATGTACCCTCCGATCCCGCAATTAGGTTCGAAAAGTTAAAGGGTTTGGCTGTGTTGCTAAAAACTTCGTTATCTATTAACAGGTCAAGCGCATAGCCCGTATTTCTTCTTTTTATTGATGGTTTAGGGAACTGACTAATAATTTCGTTACAATTTTCTTGGCTGTGCAGCATCGTGTTTATTTGCCGGTATAGCTCACCTTCCCTGTTGTTTAGTTTTAGTTTTTTTTCAAACTCTTTTTTGTATAAAGGGCCAAACTCGTACTCGTTGCCATCGTCCATCATCATTTTTACCAATAGCGTGTGGTCGCGAGTGCTGCCGTATATAATGGAATGCGAGCCGCACGAGTTGTTGCCCACCATACCACCCATCATGCATCGGTTGGCAGTAGATGTTTCGGGGCCAAAGAAAAGCCCGTGAGGCTTAAGCAATTGGTTTAGCTCGTCGAGAATTACGCTAGGCTGAACGCGAACCCAGCGCTCTGTTTTGTTCACCTCAAGTACCTTTCCCCAGTATTTCGAAATATCAACAATAATTCCCTTGCCAACCACTTGCCCAGCCAGCGATGTTCCCGCTGTGCGGGGAATTAGCGGGGTATGGTGTTTCTTGGCAAATGCAATAAGCTGTTTAAGGTCGTCGGTGTTTTTTGGTAGCGCAACGGCATCGGGTAACTCCCGATATGCCGACGCATCGGTAGCGTATTGCAAGCGGGTTGATATGTCGAGGTATAGCTCGCCATTTAGGGATTTTGCCAGCTGCACAAAAGGAACTTCAGGTATCATGGTTTTGCCAGTTCTATAAATTATACCCCGTAAAAGTATCCAATCCAATGCTATTTTCGATTTTTTTATCCGAAATTATTGCTAATAAGGATTTATCTTGCTGATATTTATTAAATTCGATAACGATAAGGAGTTACAAAAGCGAATAGTGAAAAGCAGTAAATTTATCATATTAACAATTTTTTGTCTCTTTTTGAGAATAGGTGGTAGCATAAACATCTATGCTCAGCAAGATAATTTTGTTGATATAACCATAACATCTAACAACGATGCTTTAATTTTTATCGATGGTAAAGTTAAGGGAGCCTCACCATGGTCGGGTAAGATATCGGTTGGTAAGCATAATATTAGGGTTGAAAAGGAGAACTATTTTTCACGCACCTATGAGATAGTTGCTGTAAAAGGTCAAGACCTAAAGATAGATTTAATGTTAAGCCCCAAGACTGGTACTTTGGAGATTGTAACCGATCCGCCGCAGGCTATGATTAGCATAAATGGCCGAATGTATGGGTTTTCTCCACGCACAATAAGTGAATTGCCCTTTGGTGAGTATAATGTAACTGTCGAAAAACCTGAGTATTCAAGGGTTGTTCGTAGGGTTATAATCGATGATGTTAAACCTGTAGTACTTGAGCTTAACTTATATTCGGGTAAAGAGGTAACTATCATAACAAATCCCAGTGGTGCTAAAGTCTACAATGGTGATGAGGTGCTTGGGGTTACTCCGCTTACTGTTTGGTTAAAATTTGGTGAACATCTTTTGAAATTCGAAAAGGAGCAGCTTAGTTTGGTCGAAAAGGTTGCTGTATACCAGTCGGGAACAAAAAAATACGAGTATAACCTAAAGTTAAGTTCAGACCCGTTTGAAAACCAGATGGTTTTTGTAAAGGGTGGCGTGTTTCGTATGGGCGATAGTTTTGGCGATGGCAACAAGGAAGAAAAACCTGTGCACCAAGTTCTGCTCAACGATTTTTTTATAAGTAAATATGAGGTAACACAGGCACAATGGGAGGCCATTATGGGAGATAACCCCAGCCATTTTGCTGGATGTAACGATTGCCCAGTTGAAAGGGTAAGTTGGGTCGAAGTTCAGGAGTTCCTTGCAAAGGTTAATGAGTTAACGGGGAAAAGTTATAGATTACCTACCGAAGCAGAGTGGGAGTATGCTGCCCGAGGAGGGCAGGAGAGCCGAGGATTTAGGTACGCCGGTAAGAATAATATCAACTTTGTGTCATGGTATTCCGGAAATAGCCAAAATAAAACTCATCCAGTGGGGCAAATGGAACCCAATGAGCTGGGAATATATGATATGAGCGGTAATGTTTGGGAATGGTGCTGGGATTGGTATGAT
>CAZTFJ010000069.1:0-9885 GCA_964612255.1 uncultured Rikenellaceae bacterium
AGAGTTTGAGGGACGGCTGAACTTACTGGGTGATACCCGTTTGTTTGTTTTAGGCCAGGTGCTGGTTATTGTAATCATGTTTGTGATTCTGTTTTTATTTCTTCATAGCTTCCGTAAAGAGGTGCTGTATAGCGATTCGAAAATTATATTTATCCTATTGCTAATAAGCCTTTTAGCTACAATATCTTTCTTGTTGCTTAAGCATGAGCTTATAAGTATTTATATTATTCCGTTTGCAATTGTTCCCATTTTTATTCGAACGTTTTACGATTCCCGTTTGGCTCTTTTCATTCATATTGTAACGGTTTTTCTGGTTGGATTTTTTGTGCCCAATAGTTTCGAGTTTGTATTCCTACATTTTACCGCAGGTGTAATTGCCATTGTGAGCCTTACCAAGGTGTATAGGCGAAGTAAGCTTTTTCTGTCGGTAGTTTACGTTTTCTTAACCTATACTACTTTATACTTAGGCATTGTACTAATTCAAGAGGGGGTGCCAAGCGTAACAAACACCATTTACCTAGGCTGGTTTGCTGCTAATGCACTTCTGCTTTTGGCATCTTATCAGCTAATATATGTGTTTGAGAAGATGTTTGGTTTTCTGTCGGACACTACATTAATGGAACTTTCCGATACCAATCAGGATTTACTAAGAAGACTAGCAGAGGTGGCTCCCGGTACATTTCAACATTCGCTTCAGGTTGCCAATTTGGCCGAGAGTGCAATACATCAGATTGGGGGGAATCCATTACTGGTGCGCACTGGAGCCCTTTACCACGATATTGGTAAAATGAATAATCCCTACTACTTTGTAGAGAATCAGGCCCCTGATTTTAACCCGCACCAAGGGCTCGATTACGAGAAAAGCGCCGAGATTATTATTCAGCATATCATTGATGGTGTGCAGATTGCTAAGAAGAATAGGCTTCCCGAACAGATAATTGATTTTATTCGTACTCACCACGGAACATCAAAGGTGTTATACTTCTATAGGCTTTTTAGGGATAAATTCCCCGAGGCTAAAGATGAACTCAGGGTGTTTAATTATCCTGGTCCAAAACCATTTTCAAAAGAAACTGCTGTTGTTATGATGGCCGATTCTGTAGAGGCCGCATCGAGAGCGCTTAAGAATATTACGCTTGATACAATAAATGACTTGGTTGAGAATATAATAAATTATCAGCAGATTGAGGAGCAGTTTAACGATTCGGATATCACTTTTAAAGATATAACAATTATAAAAGAGGTGTTTAAAAAGAAATTGCAAAATATTTACCATGCTCGTATCGAGTACCCCAACGAAAAATCCTAGTTTAAAATATAAAGCACAAAAATATAAGGCCATAAATTCAATCAGAATTTATGGCCTTATATTTTAAAATTGGGTTATACTAATCGCCAAAGCTTATGCCTAGCCCGCGTGCGGTTCTAACCAAATCGCATGATGGATCAACAAAATTTGGTTTGCCAATAGCATCGGTTAGGGGAACCGAAATAATATCAGGGTGGCGATACGCTACCATTTCACCAAAACGACCTTCTAGAACCATTTCGAATGCTTTAACTCCAAATTGAGAGGCTAAGATACGGTCATATGCACTTGGTATGCCACCGCGCTGTAGGTGTCCCAGCACAGTTTCTCGCATATCGGCTTCAAAGCCAGCTTTTTTCAAGTCGTACGAAAGTTTGTGAGCAATACCCCCAAGCCTAACGTTTTTGTAACCAACCTCTTCGCTTTCTTCGGCAACAAGTTTGCCATCCTTGGGCACAGCACCTTCGGCAACTACAACAATGGCATTTCCTTTACCTTTGCTATAACGCGAGTTAAGGCGATCGAGCACCTTGTTAAGGTCGTAAGGAATTTCGGGAATGAGGCACACCTCAGCACCACCACCAATGGCAGCATTAAGAGCAATCCATCCTGCAAATCGTCCCATAACCTCAAGAATTAGCACACGGTTGTGGCTAGCAGCTGTGGTTACTAGTTTATCAACAGCATCGGTGGCAATTTGCACTGCAGTTTGAAACCCGAATGTGAAGTCGGTTGCCGAAAGGTCGTTGTCAATAGTTTTGGGTACTCCAATTATGTTAAGGCCTTTCTCGTAGAGAGTTTGCGAAATTTTTTGCGATCCATCGCCGCCAATGCTAATTACAGCATCAACACCTAAGTATTGAAGTTTTCGAATCATTTCGTCAGATCTGTCCACAAAATCCCATGAACCATCCTTTTTCTTGATAGGCCATGCAAAGGGGCCTCCCTTGTTGGTTGAACCAATTATTGTTCCCCCTTGAACGTGTATCCCTGCTACCGCGCGCTCATCGAGCACTCTAATTTCTGTTGGCTCTCTAAGTATTCCGTTAAACGATTCGATGCTACCAATAATCTCCCAGTCAGGCTCCTGCTCGGCACGTTTTACTATAGCTCTAATCACTGCATTAAGACCGGGGCAATCTCCACCACCAGTTGCTACAAGAACTCTTTTCATAAAAAAAATATTTTTGAGTTAAAAATTTCCATCGTTTGCTACGATTTTTTGGCATCAAGAGGCTCAATAATTTGAGAGGTTTTATAAATGCTATAATTTTATTGAGCCAAAATTTTCCACAGAAACAAAAGTACAAAAAAAAAGAGGGCACTTTTTCATTCGCTATAAATAATTTAGTCTGAATTTTGTGCAAACGAATGAAATTAATTTTCTAAGTTGTAGGTAATTTAAGCGTTTATTAGCCCTTTTATGGTTCGTGTTTTCTATAATTTATGGCAAACAGAGATTGGTTTAGTAAGTAGTAGCAAAACATTTATTCATATTTTAAATTTTTAAACTCAACAATTATGAAATCTGCAACAAGTAAAATCTTTAAAAATCTGATGTTAGCATTGGCCTTAATGTTAATGCTTAGCTTCTCGTCGTGTGCTCCGCAAACTGAGCCTAAGGCAGAACCTTTTAATATAGAGCATCCCGATTGGTTGTACGATGCTACTTTGTACGAGGTGAATGTTAGACAATACACTCCTGAAGGGACTTTTGCTGCATTCGAAGAGCATTTACCTCGCCTAAAAGAGCTAGGGGTAAAAATATTATGGTTTATGCCTATTCATCCCATTGGGGAGGTTGAGCGGAAAGGAACGCTTGGCAGTTACTACTCTATTAAGGATTACAAAGGTGTAAATCCAGAGTTTGGCACAATGGCTGATTTTAAACAAATGGTAGCAAAAGCCCACGAGATGGGTATGAAGGTTATAATCGATTGGGTGGCTAACCATACCTCGCATGATAATTATCTTGTAACTGAGCATCCCGATTGGTACACCCGTGATTCGCTGGGTAAGTTAGTGTCGCCATTCGATTGGTCCGATGTGGCCCAGCTAAACTACGATAAGCCAGAGCTTAGAGAGTATATGCTGGGTGCGTTAAAGTTTTGGGTTGAAGAGGCGAATATCGATGGTTACCGTTGCGATGTGGCCTCGATGGTTCCAACCGAATTTTGGAATAATGCTCGTAAAGAACTCGATAAAATAAAACCAGTGTTTATGCTAGCCGAAGCAGAAAAAGAGGAATTACTGGAATTTGCTTTTGATGCCGACTATGGTTGGGAGTTTCATCATATTATGAATGGTATTGCTAAGGGCGAGAAGACAGTTCTCGATATTGACGAGTACTACCAGCGCGAGTTAGCCCGCTATCCAAAAAATACTATTAAAATGCATTTTACTAGTAACCATGATGAGAATAGTTGGGCTGGTACCGAGTTTGAACGAATGGGGTACGATGCAGCCAAATCGTTTGCTGCATTAACTTTTATTGTGCCTGGCATGCCATTGCTTTACAATGGGCAAGAGGTGGCTTTTAATCGCAGGCTCGAATTTTTTGAAAAGGATGAGATTGATTGGACACCCAATCAGGAATTTACGTCGCTTTATGAAAGCCTAATCGAATTAAGAAGCAAAAACACAGCTCTTTTTGCTGCCAATAAAGGAGCGGATATGGTAAGGGTGAAAACTAGCAACGATGTAAATGTTTTTGCAGTAACCCGCGAAAATGAGAAGGACAAGGTATTTGCAGTATTCAATCTTTCAAATCTTGATCAAGTTGTAGATTTACAGGGTAATGAATTTGTTGGTGTTTATAATGAATTGCATAGTAATAAAACCAAAGAATTTGCTGAGGGGGCAAAAATAGAATTAGCCCCTTGGGAGTTTATTATTTACGTTAAGTAATTGTTTTTTACTTCAAAAATTGTCCTCGCTCTGTTTATACAGGGTGAGGAATTTTTTTTGACTAGAACGTGATTAGCTTTTTTTGAAAATCGGATAACTTATGGTTTTAACCCTTTTTGCTACCTTTGCACGTTGAAAATTAGAGGTAACTACAAACATAAAACAATAACAATATGCACTACACTGTACCAGTAAAGGGAAAAGTCCACTGGATTGGCGTGAACGATAGGCGCAAAAGGCTTTTTGAAAATATGTGGACCCTCGAACGTGGGGTTTCGTATAGCTCATATTTAATTGCTGATGAGAAAACTGCTCTGGTTGATACCATTGAGGATAGAGCAGCCGGTAATTACATTGAACGGATTGAGAAACTGCTTGATGGTCGTAAACTCGACTATTTAATTATTAACCATATGGAGCCCGACCACTCTGGTGAGGTTAAGGCAATTTTCGACCATTTTGAGGGGGTTACCATTGTGGGTAATGTGAAAACCTTTAAAATTGTTGAAGCCTACTGGGGAATTACCGATAGGCTGTTAAAAGTTGAGGATAACGATGAGCTTGACCTTGGTTATCATAAGCTTAAATTTGTGATGACTCCTTGGGTGCACTGGCCCGAAACCATGATGACTTATGATGCTACCGAGCAAATTCTTTTCTCGGGCGATGCCTTTGGTAGCTTTGGAACGCTTGACGGTGGCATTTTTGACGATGAGGTAAACTTCGATTTTTTTGAGGATGAAATGCGTCGTTACTACTCAAATATTGTTGGTCCCTATAGCAATATGGTGCAAAAAGCTTTTGCCAAGCTTAGCGGGGTGCCTGTTAAAGTTGTGGCACCTGTTCATGGCCCTGTTTGGCGCCATAATCCACAAAAAGTATTCGATTTGTACAATAAGTGGAGTATGCATAAGGCCGATGAGGGAGTTGTAATTGTGGTAGCATCGATGTATGGAAATACTGAGCTAATGGCCGATTACATTGGACGTAAACTGGCCGAGAATGGTGTTAAAAATATTCGAATTCACGATGTGTCACGAACTCACATAAGCCATCTAATTAATGAGATTTGGAAGTACAAAGGCATAATACTTGGCTCGTGCGCTTACAATGGCCATATGTTTCCGCTTATGGAAAACCTAACAAGAGAAATTATTCATATGAAGATAAAGGATAAGTTTCTTGGAATTTTCGGAAGTTATAGTTGGAATGGGGGAGGTGTTAAAAACCTCATGAAATTTGCAGATGAGTCGGGGTTGGAACTTGTTGCCGATCCGGCAGAGATTTATGGCAAGCCATCGGACGATAAGTATGCTCAGTGCGATGTGATTGCTAAAAATATGGCTGAAAAATTAAAAGGGTGAAACAAGTCAAAAAGATTAAAAGAAAGTGGGGAACAATAGGCTCCCCACTTTTTATTTAGATTTACCTTTTATCTCATCGAGCTCGTTCTTGGTGCGCATATAATTCTCTCGGTAGTACTCCAACTCCTCAAGGCTTTCTCTCATTCTCTCCTCTTTTTCTTGTAACTCTGCAGCTTGGTCCTGAAACTGTTTTATTAAATGCAGGTTGCTCTCATTTATTCTTACATTGTTTAAATTAGAAGCCACGCTAAAGGCTATCTTCTTAATAAAATCAATCTCTTCGGGTTTGAACTTATCAAAACGTGCCAGCTCAATAACACCCAACACAGCCTCATCGGTGCTTAACGGAACCATTAGTATATGCTTGGGTTTGCTACTTCCCAAGCCCGAATTAATTTCGTAATAGTTATCGGGGATATTGCTAATCACCTTAACTTCATTATCGGCATATGTTGCACCAATTAGGCCTTTGCCTGCTTCAATGGTTTCATTTTGCTCAATTAGCTGCTTATTTCCACCATAATGCGCAACAAGTTTTAGAGTATTGTTATCATCCTTATCATCAATAACATAAAGTGCTCCTAATTTTACTCCCAAATACTTAACAAGAGTAGTAAGCACTTTTCGGCTAAGCACATTAAAATCATCTTTATATATGGTAAGCACGTGGTTAATTTTGGCTAAACCTTTATTAACCCAACTCTGAATTTTTTCCTTTGCCTGATGTTCTAGCAAGGTTTTGTGCTGGTTTTGTAATTCGCTGGTACGTTCCTCTATTCTTTCTTCAAGATTTTCTTTCTCTTTGGCTAGGGCAATGCTAAGCGCTTCGTTTTGGTTAATTGCACGTGCCGATTTGCTGGTAATGGTAAACGACAGTAAAAACATAAATGTTACCAAACCATAGGGTGCAACATATGGGGTTTGGATTAATCCCATACTGCTTAGCACGTCGTTTATGGCAGTGGCGTATAGTAAGAACATCCCCACGAATGTGAATATTGCCCCCTCGCGCCTTTTTATGGATGCAACCAGCAGAACGCCAAATGTAAGGTAAAGCCCACCCACTAGTAAGTAAAGCTCAAATATCATATTGAATTTTCCGAAAACTGCAGCTGGTGTTGCAAAAATGAAAACACCAAAAATGGCTCCCAGTATTACCATAGCATTTTTTAGCCATGCAGGGAATTCGTTTTTGTAAAGATCATAAATGAAAAGGGCAAAGAAGGGGATGGTGCAGTATCCGGAAAAATTATCGATAGAAAGTAGGAATTCCCAGTTAATATTAGGGAATATGTAGGCAATAATCCGGTCGCCTGTAGAGATATTTCTCAAAATCATTACCAGACTAAGAATGCCAAAATATAAGTTTGCAACATCCTTTCGCCTAAATACAAACATATTAATGTGGTTTAACCCAATAATTAGGATGATGCCAATAACAATAAGGTTAAGGATATCCAGATTCCGACTCTCTTTTTTTAGAGTGTTCAAATTCCCAATGTAAGTGGGCCAAACCAAGCCAGCTCTTCGGTGTGAGTAATTTGATATTTGAATAATTACCTCTATTCTTTGCGATAATTCGCTAGTTGCCGGCACGGAAAATGGAATATCTCCGATATGAAATCCAGGCTTATGCTCACTAGCCGATTTTCCCACATTACCTGCCTCGGCAATTTTTTTGCTGTTAACCCACAGCCTGTAGCTGGTAAATACCGAGGGTAATTTTATTCCCAGTATTTGTTCCTGGTCTTTACCTTTAATTTCAACCCAAAATCGATAGGTTGCAAATCCGTTGCTGGGCAGTTTTTCGGTGTTTATGGTGTAGGCAGCCCACGATTTAGGAATTGGGAAGTATTCGGGCTCTTCTATCTGCTTGCCTTCAAAAAAATCTTGGGGCGAGTATAGTTTTTGCCAGTAAAACTCAACCTCGCCGCTTAGCTTAATGCTCTGCGAGCCGTCTTCTAGCGAAACGTTAGTTAAATCTAATAGGCCCTTTTCAATAGTGGGTTGAGTTTGGGCGTATATAGAACAAAATAAGAGTATTAGTGCAAAGAAATATTTTTGAATTTTCATTCGAAGTATAGTAAAGTTGGATTGTTTTCTAAATTGATTATAAAACTATGTTTTTTTGTTGACATTTCCATTGTTATGTAACTCCAAATTTAATTGTTTATCCATTTTGGTAAACTTTTCGTATGTGATGGCGTTAGTTTGGCTACTACTATTGCTTACATTACTATATTTGTGTGTTAATTAATGTATTTATGAAACACCCATGTAAGGTAGCTTACACAAATACGTATGAATAAAATTGGGTGTTCCATCGTTGTAAGCACATTCAAATCGTATGCATACTGATAAGCAACCAAGTACAAACAACTTTTAGATTTTATACGGATGAAAATTCTAAAATCAATATTTTTAAATCGTAATTCCATTTTAGTGTTAGCCGTTGTGCTAGGATTAATTTTTGGAGATTATGCTCAGCATTTAAAAGCCTTCAATATTTATATTCTGGCAATAACTATGACCTTTGCCATGACAGGTTTAAACCTAAGTTTGATTAAAAGCTTTAAGACTGTTGCTAAACCTTTTATTATGGGTGCCATACTAAACTATGCTGTTTTTGGTGCGGTACTGTTGCCTTTAGCTTGGTTTTTAATGCCAACTAAAGAGCTGTTCTATGGATTTGTTGTTATTGTGGCCGCACCTCCGGGAGTAGCCATAATCCCTTTTTCTGGAATATTAAAAGGCAAGGTCGATTATGCAATTATTGCCGTAACCGGTGCATTTGTGGCATCTATAGCGGTAGCCCCTTTGCTAGTGAATACTTTTGCTAAAAGTGAGGGCATTAGTTCCTACGATTTATTCATTACCATGGTGCAGCTAGTTCTTATTCCGCTTGCCATTGCCCAAATTCTGCGATTAAAGCCTTTGCTCAAATACGTTGAAAAGGTTAGGGGTAAAGTGGTTGATTGGGGGTTTGCTCTGCTAATTTTTGTGGCAGTAGGTATGAACCGTCAGGTGTTCTTCTCCGACCCAAAAATTCTTTTTCTTGTTGTGGTTACCATTGTGACTGCTACTTTTGGATTGGGAACAGTTTATTCGCTTTTAGCCAACAAGTTTAAGCAGAGTCCAAGTTTAACCATTACGCAGAATATGCTGACAACGATTAAAAGTTCAGGATTTTCAGTGGTTACTGCACTTGCTTTATTTGGTCAGGAAGCCGCTATACCCTCGGCTGTTTTAGCTGTTGTTGTTTTACTCTACTTAATTTATCTATCTTTAAAGTCGAGTAAATCAGTAAAACGAATAAAGTGAAGTTTACTTTTTTAGGCACAGGAACATCACAGGGAGTACCAATAATTGGTTGTAATTGTCCGGTATGTTCGTCGGCCGATAGTCGCGACAAACGCTTGCGCACAGCAGCGCTGATAGAGAATAATGGTGTTACAGTTGCTATCGATGCCGGCCCCGACTTTCGTCAGCAGATGCTTGGCGCCAATGTAAAAAAACTCGATGCCATTTTGCTAACCCATGAGCATCGCGATCACGTTGCGGGTTTAGATGATGTTAGAGCATTCAACTATTTGCAAAAAAAGCCTATGGATATTTGGGGCGAACCAAGGGTTTTGGAGGCTATTCAGAACGAGTTTTCGTATGTTTTTGCCGACTATAAATACCCAGGATCGCCGGAGATGAATCTTCATCCCATTAGTAACTCTCCTTTTGCAGTTGAAAATCTTATTGTTATTCCTATTCGTGCATACCATTATAAGCTACCCATATTTGGATTTAGAATTGGTGATTTGACCTACATTACCGATGCAAACTCATTAGCTGATAGCGAAATGCAAAAGATTAGGGGTACAGAGGTTTTGGTGCTAAATGCCCTTCGGAAAGAAAAGCATATTTCTCACTTTAATCTGCAAGAAGCTTTAGCGGTGATTGATAAAGTGAAACCAAAAACGGCTTACCTCACCCATATGGGGCACCAAATGGGTTTTTATAGAGATGTGGCGAAAGAACTTCCTCCCAATGTGTTCTTGGCTTACGATGGTTTAACTCTTGAACTTTGATTGTATATCTGAATTTTATAGCTTTACCAAAAGTATTTAAATCTCTCAACCTGCTTGCACTTACGTTAGTCAGGCAGGTCATCAACTCTAAACTTTAAACTTTATGAACCTTGAACATTATTAACTCTAAACTCTAAATTTAATTGACGCTGACAGCCTGCCTGCTGCCAAAGGCAGGGTCAATCGTAAACATTTAGCCATAAGTTCCAATCACCCAATCACTCAA
>CAZTFJ010000070.1:0-9854 GCA_964612255.1 uncultured Rikenellaceae bacterium
CCCGATTCTTTAGGTAATCCTGGACCGGGCGACAGAATTATGCCATCGTAAAGTTCAACTTTATCAAGATTAATCTCATCGTTCCTTATTACATCAACTTCAATCCCGTTAAACTCGTTTACGTAGTGGAATAGATTATAAGTAAACGAGTCGAAATTGTCGAGAATAAGAATTTTGTGCATTGATACTTCTTGCTAAAACAGTAACGAAAGGCATGTTAATCCACCATCCATTTTTCTAAACTCCGACATCTCAACCTCAATAATATTGTAGCCTAAGTCAACAATATTCTGTTTCGATTTTGGAAAACCTTTTGGGATAAGTAGGTTGTCGTTCACATTTAGGCAGTTGGCCGAGTATTCCTCGCCCTTATCAAGAATGATAACATTGCTATTTTGAGCTATGTGAGCCAACTCTTGGACTGCAATAAAGTTGTTGTTTCCCAAATATGCTATTCCTGTCTTTAGATGAAGTATATCATTAACCGAAACTGTTGATGATGTGTATCCATACATGTCGAGAACCGATGAAAGTTGTTTTGCACCCTCTAGGTTAGTACGCTTGGTTAACCCGATGTAGAAATGATTTTCAACCCTCATAATATCGCCCCCCTCAAGGGTTCCGGGTGCAACAATACTTTCTATCAATTTATAGTCGGCAAGTACTGAGGCTAACCTTTCCTGTTCTCCAAGGCGAGCAGGGTCGCCAGGCCTTGATGTAATGGCTACCTCCTTGGTAACAACAGCCGTATCCTCTACAAAGCAACCGTCTGGATATCGCTCATCAGCCTCAAGAACAATAACTTCTACTCCACATTTTTTTAGCGCTTCGCAATAGGCATTATGTTGTTCAAGGGCTTTTTCGTATATTGGTTTACCTAGGTTTGACGTGGTAATTCCATCGACAAAATTTTTACCGGGTTGCCTTACTATGGCTCTTGTGTAAAGGGGCATTTCTTTATGAGTTTTTGATGATTTTTATTGCTTCGTTTGGATTCTCGGCCTTAAAAACCGCATTGCCGGCAACTAGTACGTTGGCACCAGCTTGGTATAGCTTGCCAGCGTTGTGAGGGCCAACTCCGCCATCAACTTCAATAATTGTTTCACAACCTTTCTCGGTTATCATTTCCCTTAGCTTTTCAATTTTCGAGTAGCTGTTATCGATAAAACTCTGGCCGCCAAAACCTGGGTTCACGCTCATTATGAGCACTAGGTCTAGTTCATGTAAAATATCGCTAAGCAGCTCAACAGGTGTATGAGGATTTAGCGATACGCCAGCCTTCATTCCTAATTTTTTTATTTCAGATATTGTCCGGTGCAAGTGTGTGCAGGCTTCCCAGTGAACGGTAAGTATGTTGGCCCCAGCATCCCTAAAACGCTCAAGGTAGCGGTCGGGGTCAACTATCATAAGATGTACATCAAGCGGTTTTTTTGCTAGTTTGGCAATATGCTCAACCACAGGAAATCCGTACGACATATTGGGGACAAACACTCCGTCCATTATATCCAGATGAAACCAATCGGCCTCGCTTTGGTTAACCATTTCAATATCGCGACCCAAGTTGTTAAAGTCGGCCGATAGGAGCGAAGGGGCAACGTACTTTATCATTTTGTTAAATCTTTTGGGCAAAGGTAGTGAAAATGTTGCGATGTAATGTTTGGGTTTAGCTTTGTGTTCGAAACAATGGATGCAATTCTCTAGTTTTGCAGATATTTATTAGTTTTGTACAGAATTATAAGCATATAAATAATGGAAGAGAAAATTAACAAAACATACCAGTTTTTAGAGCAGTTTGAGCAATGGTTGCAGCACATTGGCTTAAGTGCCGATATGGCTCAGTACGCTAAAGTATTTACTTCGGTAGTGGCAATTATTGTTCTAGCCATTTTAGCCAATTACATTGCTAAACGAATTATTGTAGTTGGGCTAAATCGTATTACTCAGAAAACTAAGAATAATTGGGACAACTATCTGGTTAGCCGTAAGGTTTTTCATAAACTATCGCATTTGGCCCCCGCGTTAGTAATTCAATTTACTATTGGCATTGCATTGTACGATTTTAGCCCCGATTTAACAAACACCATAGTTAATCTTACAAAAATTTATATTGTTTTTGCCTGGGTGTTTGTTATTAGCTCGTTTCTCGATGTGCTGCATGATGTTTACCAAAACCTTGAAATGGCCAAGGATAGGCCAATTAAGGGCTATATTCAGCTTGTGAAAATTGTAATATATGTTTTTGCTGGTATAATTGTAGTTGCAATACTATTCGACAAGGATGTTAAGAATTTGCTGGTGGGTATGGGGGCCTCGGCAGCAATTCTAACCTTGGTTTTTAAGGATACCATTTTAGGTCTTGTGGCCTCGGTTCAGGTATCGGCCAACAATATGGTTAAACCAGGCGATTGGATTGAAATGCCTAGCCGGGGAGCCGATGGTACAGTACTTGAAATTACCCTGAATACGGTAAAGGTTCAAAACTGGGATAAAACTATAAGTACAATTCCTACCTACGCATTGGTGTCGGAAAGTTTTACCAACTGGAAAGGTATGGAGGAGGGCGCTGAGGGTCGCCGAATAAAACGTTCAGTTTTTGTTGATATGCGAAGCGTTAAGTTTTGCAGCCCCGAGCTGATAGAAAAGCTGAAAAAAATTCACGTCCTAAAGGATTACATAGAAAATAGACAGCAAGAGATTGAGGCGTACAATGAGCAGATGGGGTTCGATACATCCATGCCAGTTAATGGTCGTAGAATGACAAATTTGGGTGTGTTTAGGAAATATGTTGAGGCTTATCTTACTCATCATCCAAAGATTAATAGTGATACAATTCAGATGGTGAGGCAGCTGCAACCAACCGACCATGGTATTCCTATAGAGGTATACTGTTTTTCAGCCGATAAAGCCTGGGTAAATTTCGAAGGAGTGCAGGCCGATGTATTTGACCATATTCTTGCCATAATTCCCGAATTTGAACTAAGGATTTTCCAGAATCCATCGGGCGACGATTTTCAACGATTTATCAACTCAACCAACTAAATGTAAATTGTATGACAAAAAAGGTGGCATTAGCACTATCAAGCGGTGGAGCCCGTGGTTTGGTGCATATTGGAGCAATTGATGAGATTGAAAAGCGCGGCTACGAAATTGTTTCGCTTTCGGGCAGCTCTATGGGCGCGTTAGTGGGTGGAATGTATGCTGCCGAAACCCTAGCCGATTTTAAAGTCTGGGTAAAAAAGTTAACCCGCTTAGATGTGCTTGGTTTAGTTGATTTTACTTTAGGAACAAACGGTTTTATTAAGGGTGAAAAGATTTTTGAGGAGATGCAACACTTGGGATTTGTTCCCGAAACCAGCATCGAAAAACTGGCAAAGCCAATGGTAATAATGGCTACCGATTTAATTAACAATAAGGCCATTACCTACGATAAGGGCGATTTGCGAAAGGCTTTAAGGGCATCAATTTCTATCCCCGGCGTTTTTACACCTGTAAAAGTTGATAACACCCTACTTGTTGATGGCGGTGTGCTTTATCCATTGCCCCTTCAGCAGCTTCAGAAAGATAAGGCCGATTTTGTTATTGCGGTAGACTGTAACGCACTTATTCCGTATAACAAACCCGCTGAAAAGGAGGAAGATATACATCAGTCGGCTGAGGAAAAATCGATGTTTGATCAGCTAAAGGAGAAATGGTACGAGTTTTTTGAGGGCGATGAGAAGAAGAAACTTAACAAATCGAATAAGTTGGGTTACATCGATTTACTATATCGAGTAATTCAGGTTATGATGAATAGCGCAACCCAGCAAGCGCTAAAAGATTTCCCACCCGATGTGCTGGTAGAAACATCGAAGGATGCCTGTGGTGTTTTTGAGTTCTATAGGGCAGCCGAGATAATTGAACTTGGGCGCAAGGCTTGCGCTAAAGCGCTTGATAAGGCTGGTTTATAGGCCGCGCTGCCTTACTACTTCGTACATTATTAGTGCCGATGCAACCGAAACGTTAAGCGATGATACTTGGCCTTTTATGGGTATTGCAATTAGTTCATCGGCTAACTTTAGGGCATTGTCAGATAGTCCAACATCTTCCGAACCCATTATAATTGCCAATGGTTCTTTCATGCTGATTTGTGTGTACAGCTGATTTGTTTTTTCTGTGGCGGCCAAAACTTTTATGCCAGAGAGCTGTAGAAACGATATGGTAGATTTTAAGCTGTTAATTTTACAGATAGGGATATGATGAATGGCTCCTGCAGAGGTTTTCACAGCATCGGCACCAATACGAGCCGATCCTTTTGAGGGGAATACTACGGCATGTGCCCCTGCGCATTCGGCACTGCGCACTATTGCGCCAAAGTTACGCACATCAGTAACGCTGTCGAGTATTACTATGAATGGCGTTTCGCCACTTTCCCAAATACGGGCAACTACCTCTTCAATTGGTTCAAAATCAACGGGCGAGATGTAGGCAATTACTCCTTGGTGGTTTCGCTGGCCAAACTGGCCAAATTTCTCGGCGGGTACGTACTGCGGTGCAATTCCTCGGCTGCGGAGTAGACTTAGTAACTCTTGTACAAGTTCACCGCTTAGCCCTTTCTTAATCATCACCTTATCAATCTCTTTGCCAGAGTTTATCGCTTCCATCAGTGGCCTTATGCCGTATATGGTATCGGAATTATTTTGTCTCATTGTTTCTTGTTATCATTTGCCTGTCTCGTCATTCATCTCTTTTTGCTGAATGACGAGATCAGTTGTTGGTATCAATAATTTAATCTATATGCAGAAAATTCAGCCTGGCGTCATCTAGCCAATCATCCAACCAGCCTGCTCTGACGGCAGTCAGGCAGGTCATCCAATCAACCAATCATCCAATCATCCAATCATTCAATCATTCAATCACCCAATCATCCAATCATTCAGTCATCCAATTGTAAAAAGTCAAAAAAAACTTTTATTACAAAACATTAAGTAGCTGTTCCTTAATTTTTTCCAGTTCATCCTTCATGCGTACCACAATTTTTTGAATTTCGGTGTGGTTGGCTTTCGAACCAAGGGTATTAATCTCGCGACCCATTTCTTGCGAAATAAAACCTAACTTTTTGCCAGCGGGTTCGTTGTCGGTTAGCGTTTCAATAAAATACTTACAATGATTTGCCAGTCGAATTTTTTCCTCATTCACATCAAATTTCTCCATATAGTAAATGAGTTCCTGTTCAAAACGATTCTTATCGACAGACACATCGGCTTCTAACTTCTCCAGATTATCAGTTATGCGAGCCTTAATAGTTTCTATCCGTTCCTGCTCAAAAGGCTTAACCTGTTCTAAAAGGTCGCTAATGTTTTTCACTTTGGATATTAAGTCATCCTCAGTGGTTTTCCCTTCCTGATCTCGAAAATCGTTTAAATTCTCAATGGCTAAATCCACACAATGTTCAAGTGTTTTCCATTCCTCTTCGGAAACATCCTCGGCTTGTGCATTAAATATTTCGGGGAGTTTAAGTATGGTTTGTATAAGTGGTTCGCTTTGCATAGGCATATTGAGTTCGCCTGTTATTGCATTTATTTGCTCAAGATACGATTTAAATACGCTACGGTTGATGGTGGGGGCTGCAATGCTAACATCTTTTTCGACGGTTACAAAAAAATCGACTTTGCCGCGTATAATTTTCTGCGATAGCTTATTGCGAATTTCCAGCTCTTTCTCTTTGTAAACCATTGGCATTTTTAGCGCCGATATGTCGAGCTGCTTGCTGTTAAGGGTTTTTATCTCAACTACAATCTTTTTGTTGCTTACCATTGCTTCGGCCTTACCAAAGCCAGTCATCGATCTTGTCATAATATTTAAGTCAAAAGTCTAGAAGTCAAAATTTACAAAGTCAAAATTTACAAAGTCTAAAAGTCAAAAGTCTAAAAGTTGAAAGTTTAAGCCTGAGTTTGTTGAGTTTAGCGCAGAATGGTCATATATCTCTCGTTAACCATTTAGTTTTTGCAACATCCAACATCTCTCGTCAACTTGCAAAAAACGTAAGTTGATGAAACATCCAACATCCAACATCCAAATCTAACATCCAACATCAATCATTCCTCCATTCCCTCTAAAAGTTCGGGTCTAAGGCGTTTAGTTCGTTCCAGAGCTTGTTCCATTTGCCATTTTTCAATGGCTTTAAAGTTACCCGAGGTAAGCACTTCTGGGACATCCCAGCCGTTAAAGCTAGCGGGGCGGGTGTAAACAGGTGGCGCTAAAAGGTTATCCTGAAACGAATCGGTTAAGGCCGATGTTTCGTCGGAGAGCACTCCTGGAATAAGTCTTACCACGCTATCAACAATTATGGCGGCAGCCAGCTCACCTCCCGAAAGCACGTAATTGCCAATGGAAATTTCGCGGGTAATTAGGTGTTCGCGTACTCTATGGTCAATGCCTTTGTAATGCCCACAAAGAATTATGATGTTCCCTTTAATGCTCAGCCCGTTGGCAACTTGTTGTGTTAGCATTTCGCCATCGGGCGAGGTGTAAATTATCTCGTCGTATGTTCGTTCGCTCTGCAGCTTACTTATCACCTTAAAAATGGGTTCAATTTTCATCACCATTCCAGCATCGGGACCAAAGGCATAATCGTCAACCGTTCGGTGCTTGTCGGTTGTATAGTTACGCAAATGGTGTAGGTGAATTTCAACTATCCCTTTTGTTTGTGCTCGTTTTATAATGGAGTGGCTCAGCGGACTCTCAAGTATCTCGGGCAGTACGGTAATTATATCTATTCGCATATCGTTGATACAAATGTGTGGCAAAGGTACTAAAAGTTGTTAATATATTTTAGTATTGCCCAAGGGCATTAAAACCCAATTGTGAGTTGCTGTTGGTCTGTTCCAGATGAGTTGTTGGGGTATGGGTGTGGTGCTAAAATTTCGTCATTTATCTGGTTGTTCTGTATCGAAAGGAATGGCTTTATGGTATGTGCTTTAAGCTCTGGTGTAGAAATAGTTTTAAGAAGCTCGTTAACTTGGTTATCGCTTAAATTTGGAGCAATCCAATTGCTTAAAGTCTCGTAGGGCAAAATAACAGGCATTCTCTGTTTTGTGTTGTGTATTTTGCTCATGAGCGAGTTTGCCTTTTGGGTAAGAATTGTGTAGGTGAATTGCTCTTGCCCCTCCTCATTGGTCCAGCTATCCCACAGGCCTGCAAAAGCAAACAGATTATCATCAGTTTGCGAAATGTAGTAGGGTACTTTATGGCTTTTTATATGTTGCCATTCAAAAAAACCAGATGCTAAAACCAAGCACCGCTTATTTTGTAGGGCATTGGCAAATGCTTGGCTAGCGCTGGCCGTTTCGCTTTTAGCATTGAGGGTATTAAACCGCTTCTCAAAATCTGAAGCGGCATTGCGTTGCTTTATGGTTCCTGGAATAAAGCCCCATCGATAGTACTCAATCTGAGGTTTACCCCGATTTGTAATTACCGGCAACAAGGGATGCGTAAAGCCGTTGGCAACAATGGTGGTAGGTATTTTTGCAATATGCTCCCTGCTAACAACTCCCGTTTTTAAAATCTTTTCGGGCTTTTTATTATTTACAGAGTAGTAAAAGCACATACCTTTATTTATCGGATTGAAGTTATATTTTCAGATAACCTGCAACCATGCTGCTTATATGCTCTTTCCGGGCTTTAATAAAATCAATATACCCCTCGGCGCTAAATTGATTTCTATCGGTAATAAGCTCCTTTATTGCAAACGGAAATAGTATTAGTGATATTAGGCTGATATATAGCTGTTCGGGATCTACGTTTCTTATGGTACCTGCTTTTGCTTCTTTGGCTAACTGATTGCAAAATTTCTCCGAGTTATACAAAGCAAGTACCGATCCCATTTTCTTAATCTTTTCAGGATTTCGATGGATTATGGAGAGAACAAAAGAAACGAGAATAGGTTCTTCTAGTAAAATATCGATGTAAGCGTGCGTGTATTCTAATATTTTTTTTTCCACAGGTAAGTTTGCATCTAGTATTTCGCGAAGCTTAACCGCTCTGTGATTTACAAGGTCATCAAAAATAGTTTCAAAAAGTTTTTCCTTCGACTGGAAGTAGTAATTCATTAGCGAGAGATTAATTCCCGCTTTTGTTGCAATTTCGCGTACGCCAACTCTATCAACCCCCTTGGTTAAAAATAGTTCTGTGGCAGTTGTAAGGATTTTCTGTTTAGTTTTTATTGATTTTTTATTCATATCGTAAGCATTTAAGTAGCAAATATAGTTTTTTGTTTAAACATTCTGGTATGTGTTCAAAACATATGTTTTAAACAGCAATGATAAAATAAAGTTTCCAATATATATGTAAGAATGATTTATGTCACCTTAACATTACGTGCGTTTTGAGAAAGCAAGATATTTAAAACACATCAAATAATTGGGTTATAATTTTGTAATTTAACTTAAAGCGATAAAACAGAAAAACAGAGTATCTTCAGAAATAAAAAAAGATATATTTGCAACCCTAATATTTTTGAATTAGATTTATGTAACTGTCTTTAATTAAGAATTTTGAAATCGTTATTAGTATAAGGTTATGGTACATTTTGGAGATATCCCTCAAGAATTTTGCGACGAGCAGAATTCTCCTATTGTAATTTTGCCAATTCCATACGATGGAACTAGCACGTGGGTAAAGGGTGCCGATAAAGGGCCAGAGGCATTACTCGAAGCATCGGCAAATATGGAGTTGTATGATATTGAGACAGATTCGGAGGTTTACCTCAAGGGTATTTACACTGCGCCAGCAATTACTGAAAACACTACTCCCGAGGCTATGGTTGCTTCGTCGGAAAAGCGAGTTGAAGGGTATCTTAACAACAACAAATTTGTTGTTACAGTTGGTGGCGAGCACTCAGTTTCTATTGGCCCAATTCAGGCGTACGCCAAAAAGTATAAAAACCTAAGCGTAATTCAGATTGATGATCATGCCGATTTGCGCGATAGCTACGAAGGCTCAAAAAATAATCATGCTTGCGTTATGGCGCGCGCTCAGGATGTTTGCCCTATTGTGCAGGTAGGTATTCGTAGTATGGATGTGGGAGAGAAGGATCGTCTCGATCCAAAGCGTGTGTTTTGGGGGCATACAGTTGCTCAGGACAATCATTGGATGGATAAGGCCATTGATCTGCTTACCGATGATGTTTACCTAACCATAGATTTGGATGGGCTCGATCCTGCAATTTTACCGTCAACAGGAACACCAGAACCAGGTGGCTTGCAGTGGTATCAAACACTAACGTTTCTTAAGAAACTAGTTGAACGTAAAAATTTGGTGGGTTTTGATATTGTAGAACTGTGTCCAAACCCTTTAGAAAAGTCGTCCGACTTTTTAGCCACCAAGTTGCTTTACAAAATACTTTCGTATAAATTTGCATAGTATTTAACCCAATCAACCAATCAACCAATCAATCAATCAATCAAAATAACTATAACTAACTCACAACTGTTGAAATGGAGAAAAAAGACCTGCTAAAAGATGTGGTGAAGCATATCGACATTAAATCGTTCGATTCCACCCCAATTATCAACTCAATGCGCGATATGTCATTCACTTCGCGCGATACGGCCGTAGCAACCGATATTTTTGAGATGATGCTTGCCGATAAGGAGTGTAGCAACTGGCTTGTGTTAGCTGGTAGCACTAGTGCAGGTGGATGTATGCAGGTATATGTAGATATGGTGAAAAACAATATGGTAGACGTTATTGTTGCTACCGGAGCATCTATTGTTGATATGGATTTCTTTGAAGCGCTTGGGTTTAAGCACTACAAGGGTACTCCGTTTATCGACGACAACCATCTTCGCAATAACTATATCGATAGAATTTACGAC
>CAZTFJ010000071.1:0-9852 GCA_964612255.1 uncultured Rikenellaceae bacterium
AGAACACATTTTGCAAACCAACAGTTGCTCCAAAATAAAACTTATTTGAAACATTACCACCAAGAGAAAAAGCATATTCGTTAATGCCTCCTTGCAATGAGATATTTTGGTCTTGGTTTACGCCCTCGCCGTTGTTAAGCGCTGCCCAATATGAACTGGGATCACCAGGTACGGTATCTATTAAAAAATTGTTCCAGGCCATAATCACATCCCAAGGAGCACTATTGTTAAAGAAAAAATCCTCATCATCGGTGAGGGTTAAGCTGCTGGAATTATATCCGTTTGCATTGGCAGCAAACAAATCCATTATTGAATTGGAAGAGTTGGCTCCTATTGCTGTAGTTTCGCTATAAAAATCACTAATACGATTAAATCCAACTCCAAAGTTTAGCATCAACAAACCCGTTTGCTCATCGTCAGAGCCAGAGAAGTTGTAAGATCCAACAAAACCAAGGTTATCGAACATTACTCGAGTTCTTTTATCCTCAAAAGGAGAATTTAAGTAGCTGGTGTTATCGAGCCGTGTTTTAAGGGTTGGGGTAATTGTAAATTCCGATGAGCGGTAAACACCAAGCCCAGCGGGGTTGTAACTAAGCGATGTGAAATCGGCACCTAAAGCACCAAAAGCACCGCCCATACTAATATTTCGAGCAGTACCGTACAAATAATTATTCGATAAGCGCAGAACATCACCAGGATCCTGCGCTTGAGTAATAATTGCTGTGCAAAATAGCACGAGTATTAAGCTATACTTTTTCATAGTGTTTTGAAAATGTTAAAAAATCAAAAGGAGCTGGTTTGAATTTTTCTAGAGGTTGTAATTAAAGCTTTTCCAACCAGCTCCTTTTGAAATTATCGTTATTGGCAGACTTATCTCGATCGGGTTGACTTGCTGCTCGATCCTGTTGAACTTGAGCCAGAAGAGCTACTACCGCTACTACTTCTTGAACTAGAACCTACACTTGAAGAGCGCCCCGATGATCCAACATTACTGCGCGAACCTGAGTTTGAGTAATTACCATTAGATCTGTTTCTACTTGGTGTACCTACTACTGGTCGCGAAGTGCTTGTAGGCGGAGTATATATCTGTGTTGACCTTCTTGGCGACCTAGTTGGGCCTGTAAAGGTTGATCCTGTTCTTCTGGTCGACTTTACCCCTTCAGAAGCAGGGTAACTTCTATTGGTAGGTGCATTAAACTTTGTATTGTTACCAGCACTTGGGCGTGTGTATGTAGGGTTAATGTTTCTGCCCTCAACACGGTTTGCATTTCTGGCACTGCTCACTCCTACCCTAGTTGGGTTAATTGTAGCACCACCTTTGCTTGGACGAGTAATAATGTTGTTATTCTTATCTCGCACGGGTTCAACCACCCTTTTCTTACCATCTGGATCTTGAGGCCTAGTTACAATATTACCTGTTACTTTACCTGGCCGAGTAATCTTGTGGCTTTCGGAAGTGCTAGCACCATTGTTTCTATCTCTCCTATCCGAAACTATTGCATCACTCACATTACCTGGTTTGGTAATCTCTCTTCTATTGCTAACAGAAGTGTTATCAGAAGACCCAATTTTTACCGATTCGGATCCAAAAGTGGGTTGCTTGCTTTCCAAATCACGTTTACGGCTGTTAATGCCAGCAGAGTATACTATATCAGCCGAAGCCCTATCGCCGTAGTTAACGGTACCTGTACCAGGCCTTCTTCTATAGTCGTAATGTGAAGCACCATCGTTGCGCCCCCAGTAATAACCATTGTAAAAGCCTGCATTATAGTAACCAAAAGTACTCCAAGGCGAATACCAACTATTGTATCCCCATCCATAGTATGAACTATAAAACCCTAATCCTATACCCATATATGGTCTATAGTAACGAGAGCCATAGTATGGCCAACCAAAACTTGATGAAATATAGTTTGGCTCAACCCATACTCTTGATCCTACTACTATTACATTATAGAATGATGGATCGTAAGCAGAAGCATACCAGAAGTCGTTAGAGTAATAGGCGCCCCAATTGTTTATGCCATAGTATGGATCACTCCTAGCATCCAAACGCCTTTGATAAGCATCAGCATACGAATCGGCCAATACTCTTTCGTATGGGTTAACTTCGGGGTTACTGTAGATTGTAGTATCTACACTTCCAATTGAGTCGTTGGCAAGTATCTCTTTGTATTTCTGTTCAAGCTCTGCCAACTTTAGGCTCGAAGAAGTTTCACTTGGCTTGTCTTTAGCAACAACCTCTTGGGCTTGTGAAGATGATGGGCTGTAGTAAAGATCATCGCCTTGATATCCGCTTGAGCTGCTAAGCTGCATCGACGAGGAGCATGCTCCCAGAGCTGATGCAACGATAGCAATTGCAATTAATTTAACTGTAGTTTTCATAACAACCTCCATTTATTTAAAAATTATTGTTTTATTTCTTTACTTTGCATCAAAATAATCTACATAAAACACAACAAACTTCATACCAATAACAGTCGATGGCAAAAGGAATTACTAGCAGAAACGAGAATTATTCTCAGTGGTACAATGACATTGTGATTAAGGCAGGTTTGGCCGACCATTCCGCTGTACGCGGTTGTATGGTTATAAAACCTTATGGCTATGCCATTTGGGAAAAAATACAACGACAACTCGACGATATGTTTAAAGCAACGGGTCATCAAAACGCATATTTCCCGCTGTTTATTCCTAAGTCGTTTTTTAGCAAAGAGGCCGATCATGTTGAAGGGTTTGCCAAAGAGTGTGCCATAGTTACTCATTACAGGTTAAAAAACGATCCAAACGGCAAAGGCGTAACAGTTGATGAAGATGCCAAGCTAGAAGAAGAACTAATAGTAAGACCTACATCAGAAACCATTATTTGGAATACCTACAAGGGATGGATTCAATCGTATAGAGACCTTCCTATCCTGATTAACCAATGGGCCAACGTAGTTCGCTGGGAAATGCGTACCCGCTTATTTCTTCGTACTGCCGAGTTTCTTTGGCAAGAAGGACACACGGCACATGCAACCAAGGATGAGGCAATGGAAGAGACAATAAAAATGGTAAATGTTTATGCCGATTTTGCGCAGAAATGGATGGGTATACCTGTAGTAATAGGAACCAAATCGGAAAATGAGCGTTTTGCAGGAGCACTTGAAACATATTGCATTGAGGCCCTAATGCAAGATGGTAAGGCACTGCAAGCAGGAACATCTCACTTCCTTGGACAAAATTTTGCCAAGGCATTTGACGTGAAGTTCCAGTCTAAAGAAGGCAAACTCGATTATGTTTGGGCTACCTCATGGGGTGTTTCAACCCGACTAATGGGCGCTCTTATTATGGCACACTCAGATGATAATGGTTTGGTTCTTCCTCCAAAGTTAGCGCCAACGCAAGTGGTTTTTGTACCTATCTATAAAAACGAAGAGGAACTTGCTAAGATATCTGAAAAAGTTTCAGAGATAAGAAAAGGGTTACAAGCAAAAGGTGTAACTACACAATACGACGACAGGGATACCCTAAAACCCGGATTTAAGTTTGCTGAATACGAACTTAAAGGATATCCAGTGCGCATAGCTATGGGGCCAAAAGATTTGGAAAAAGGCACCGTTGAGGTTGCGCGTCGCGACACCCTTACCAAAGAGTTTGTAAATCAAGACAATGTTGTTGATTACGTTGCAAATCTTCTCGAAGAAATACAGCAAAATATATTTAACAAATCGCTTAAGTTCCGCGAAGATAGTACAACTAGAGTTGACAGCTACGATGAGTTTAAACGCGTTCTCGACGAAAAGCCAGGCTTTATTCTAGCGCATTGGGATGGTACCCCCGAAACTGAAGAACGTATCAAAGACGAAACCAAAGCAACCATAAGGTGTATTCCTCTTGATGCTGAGGACGAAGAAGGCACATGTATCTTCTCCGGAAAACCATCAAAACGTAGAGTTATTTTTGCTCGAGCATACTAGCAAAAGCCCAAACAACCAAAACTATGGAAAAAATAACAACCAGTAAAGATCCTAAAAGCCTAATTGTTGACACACTCATTGAAAAATCGAGTATGAAACAACAGGTGTATGAAAATACTATTGAGGCTTTTGGTATTATCAAAACAGTTTTGCATGAACTGTCAACAGAGCTAAACGCAAACATTAAAAATAGCGATAAAAAGATACGTCTTGAATATCGCGACAGAGGAAAGTTTGAGGCCGAAATTAGGGTTGCTGGAGATATATTAATTTTTAGTATGCACTCTAACGTTTTTGAGTTCGACCGCGACCATAGCATTTGGAAACTACCATATGTTAAGGAAAATAAGCTAAACTCGTACTGCGGTGTAATTAATATCTACAACTTTCTTACCGACTCGTTTAAATACAACAGGATTGACGACCTAGGATATCTTGTAGGTAGGTTTTTTGTAAATAGGGAAAACCACTACTTTGTTGAAGGTAAAAGGCAAATGGGATTTCTTTACAACAACTTTGGACAAGCCACTATAAATAAAGAAGAGGTAAGAAAAGTATTACAAACAGCTATACTATATTCTCTTGAATTCGATTTGCTAGTTCCACCCTACGATATGGTTAAAATAGCTACCGTAGCTCAGATGAACAGCAAAATTGATAGTTCTAAAATCCAAACCGGCAAAAGGTTAGGATTTAAGTTTAACTCCGATGATGTATTGGAAGAAAAGTAACAACTTGCCTTCTGGCATAAAATTTTATTGAACTATGAAAAGAATAATGTTAACTAGTTTAATCGCATTAGCCATTGTTGCTAGTTCATGCGACAACAAGCTTAAACCAAATGCAGACATGCAAGAAAAAGTTGATGCATTTATTGAAGTGGAGCTAACCACCGATATTAGCCACTTGTCTGAAAACCAGAAAAAGATGCTTCCACTACTGTTTGAAGCAGCTCAAATTATGGACGATATCTTTTGGATGCAGGCATACGGCGATAAAGAGGAGCTGCTATCGAAAATTAATGATGATGCTACTCGTGCGTTTGTAAAACTAAACTACGGACCATGGGAAAGGCTTAGTAACAATGCACCCTTTATACAAGGTATTGGAGAAAAGCCAAAGGGAGCAAACTTTTATCCTTCCGATATGACTCAACAAGAGTTTGAAGAGTTCGATGCTGAAGATAAAACAAGCCTGTATACAATAATTAAGCGCGATGACAATGGCAAGCTACAATCAGTGCCATACAGCCAAGCATATAAAGAAGAGCATGCAAAAGCAGCTGAACTACTAAGAAAAGCAGCTGAACTTGCCGATGATGAGGGCTTTAGAAATTACCTAAACCTAAGAGCAGAGGCATTGCTTACCGATGAGTATCAGCCCAGCGATATGGCCTGGATGGACATGAAAGATAACGCCATTGATTTTGTAGTAGGCCCAATTGAGAATTACGAAGATGCACTTTTCAACTATAAGGCTGCTCACGAAGCCTTTATTCTTATTAAAGACCAAGAGTGGAGCAAAAAACTATCGCATTTTTCGGCTCTACTCCCTACTCTTCAGCAAAATCTTCCCGTGGCAAACGAGTACAAAGCCGAAGTCCCCGGGAGCGATAGCGACCTAGGTGTTTACGATGCTGTTTTTTATGCCGGCGATTGCAATGCAGGCAGTAAAACCATTGCAATTAATCTGCCTAACGACCCCGTTGTTCATATTGAAAAGGGTAGCCGCAAGCTGCAGCTTAAAAACTCAATGCGCTATAAATTCGACAAAATTCTTGTTCCCATTAGCAATATTGTAATTGACGAGTCGCAGCGTAAGCACATCTCTTTCGATGCGTTTTTCGAAAACACCATGTTTCATGAGGTTGCCCATGGGCTAGGTATAAAAAATACTATAAACGGTAATGGCACAGTAAGAGAAGCTTTAAAAGAAACATATAGCGCCATTGAAGAAAACAAAGCCGATATCCTAGGCCTTTTTATGGTGAAAAATTTGGTTGAGATGGGTGAGCTAGAAAAGGATGATGTTATGGACAACTACGTAACATTTATGGCTGGCATATTCCGCTCAGTAAGATTTGGGGCTGCCTCGGCTCACGGAAAAGCCAATATGATGCGCTTCTACTACTTTCAGGAGCAAGGCGCCTTTACTCGCAATCCCGAAACTGGAACTTACAAGGTTGATTTTGAAAAAATGACCCAAGCAATGAATTCACTTGCCAATGATATTCTGGTAATGCAGGGAGATGGGAATTACACTAAAGCGAAGGCAACAATAGAAGAAATGGGCTTTATTAAAGAGGAATTACAAGCCGATTTAGATAGAATAAACAATGCCAACATTCCGGTTGACATTAGATTTAAACAGGGGCCAGATAAATTGGGGCTTTAGATTTTTAAAAAAGTGGCCATATCAATATATGGCCACTTTTTTTCTTTCCAATTTATGCAGATTCTATGAGTAAAGGAATATTTCATTACCTTAGCTAATGGTAATATAATTATACTTATAATATGAACCTAACTTTTAACTTTATAAAGTCTGTCTCTAACATCTACGACGAGATGATAGAGAACGGTTTCTCACTAGTTTATCTGGGTGAGTTTAGCCATGAGATAACCAAAATGTTTACCTCAATGGCCGAATCGGATATGGAGAAGCAAAGCGAAGAGCGATCTGTACAGCGTAAGGTTTATCACGTAATGGTTGAAACGCTCCAGAATATGAACAAGCACTCCGATGAAATTCGCGACGGAAAGATTGGCAGCGGGCTATTTATTATTGGGAAGAAGGATGATACATACTACATAATCACCTCCAACATGGTGGCTCGTAAGCATAAGGATGATTTAGAAAATGCTTTAATATCAGTTAATAATGCCACAAAGGAAGAGCTTAAGGAAATGTATAAAAAGCAGATTAAGGAGGGACGAATTTCATCGAAAGGAGGAGCAGGACTTGGCCTAATTGATATAGCCAGAAAAACAGGAGAAACCCTTAACTATCAGTTTTTACAACTCGACAACGAGAGTTTCTTCTTCATTCTAAAGGTTGAAATAAATGCCCGAAAATTTGCCAAAGAAGCATACTAATAAAGTAAACTGAGCATTACCAACGAGTTTCGCCAAACAGTTCTGGACTAAAAAAATCTTCGGGCATACAGCTGGGCAAGCGAATATCAAAATATTTCTCGTATAGGTACATTTGACCATTATCGAAGTATTGCACCTCGGTGGCAACCAGTTTACCATAAAACTCTTCGTATTTCTGATAAAAGATTTCATTCACCCCATTCTCATCAACCTTACGAACTCCATGGAATAACAAATCATCTTTGCTAACCCAAAAACATTTAACATCGGGGTTACCAATCTGATAATACTCCTTCCCTTTTTTCTCAACTATAGCAACCTGTAACAAGTCAAACCCCATAGATAACACTTTGGGTATAGTAAAATCAGGCTTAACGCTATATAAATCATAGCTCAACACCATAAGTTCATGCAACCTTGGCCTGGTGCCAATTAGCTTACTATGATTGAAAGAGTATAGCGTATCGTTCACAACTAACCACCCCCTCCCCGTCGAAAAATCCTTATAGCGAATATGCAGCATACTTGGCGAGGAGTAGGCAACTAGCCAGACCTCATTTCGCACAAGGCTATCGTTTTTGTACCTAAACATATTCTGCTTAAATGTGATGTGCTTATACCAATTGTTGGCGTACTTAGAGTAGATGTTGCTTATAATCTCCTCGCCATCAGCAACTGGCTGAGTAGCATATGCACTATACGTGCTAGAAACTGTTAAGAGAATGAAAAGGAAGTACAAAGCAAATTTCTTCATAACACATTTTTTTGCATACATCGAACAAAACATTATTATGCTCACCCTGCAATATATTAAATTTGATGGAATAGCACCCCTAATTGCAAAAGTATTTCATCATTTTTCAAATTACCATGGCTCTAGTAAATTTTTATTACGAATTTTGTGGGTTACATAAAAAAGCAAGGTGATGATAGAGAAACATAACGATTTTATGAGGAAAGCCATAGAACTTTCTATTGAGAATGTTGAAAACCAAGGGGGGCCATTTGGCGCTGTTATTGTTAAAGATGGTGAAATTATTGCCACAGGGGTAAACCGAGTAACCAGCAACAACGACCCAACAGCCCATGCCGAGGTTATGGCTATACGAGCTGCTGCTCAGAAATTAAATGATTTTAACTTAAGTGGTTGCACAATTTACACTTCATGCGAACCATGTCCAATGTGCCTCTCGGCCATATACTGGGCACGAATAAACCAAATCTACTATGGCAATACTAAGCGAGATGCCAAGGACATTGGATTTGACGACTCGTTTATTTACGACGAAATTGATAAACCAGTGAATGAACGAACCATTAAAGCCCATCAGATACTTCATGATGAAGCACTAGAGGGATTTAAAAAATGGAAGCATTCTGAAAATAAAAAGGAATATTAGCAAATGAATAGTCATACCACCATTGTAGCCATTGCAACACCTGCCGGAATGGGCGCTATTGCTGTAATTAGGCTAAGCGGCTCGGAATCAATAAATATTTGCGAGAAGGTTTTTAAACCAACTCAAAAGGGAAAGGTGCTGTCAAAACAGCCTGCATACACCATTCACCACGGAAAAATTTTGGATGGGGAACGAGTTATTGACGATGTACTGGTAAGCCTTTTCAAAGCACCTCGTTCCTACACAGGTGAAGATGTGGTTGAAATATCGTGCCATGGTTCTGTACTTATCCAAAGGCAAATTCTTGAAATACTGCTCGCTAATGGTGCCACCATGGCACAGGCAGGTGAGTTTACTCAGCGAGCATTTCTTAACGGAAAAATGGATCTGTCGCAAGCCGAAGGTGTAGCCGACCTTATAGCATCAACCAGCGAATCGGCGCGCAGGGTAGCCCTTAATCAGATGCGAGGAGGTTTTTCTAACCAGCTTAAAGAATTACGCATCCAGCTGCTAAACTTTATCTCGCTAATTGAGTTAGAGCTCGACTTTAGCGAAGAGGACGTTGAATTTGCTGATAGAAACCAGCTACTTGAACTTGTGTATGAAATGCATACTCAAGCTAGCCAGCTATTAGAGTCGTTTAAGTTGGGAAATGCCATAAAATCGGGAGTGCCAGTAACAATTGCTGGAAAACCCAACGTCGGAAAATCGACCCTTCTAAACCGTATCCTTAATGAGGAAAAAGCAATAGTTTCGGATATTGCAGGTACAACCCGCGACAGTATTGAGGACACCATTACTATTGATGGTGTAAACTTCAGATTTATTGATACTGCAGGACTAAGACACACCACCGACACGGTTGAATCGATAGGGATTGAGCGTGCATACGCTAAAATTTCGCAAGCACTAATTGTACTACTTCTTGTTGATATCCGAACAGCAACTAGCGAAACCCAAAAGGAGATTAACGCGCTAAACGAAAAGCTTAAGCCCAACCAAAGGCTTATTGTACTTGTTAACAAAACCGATACAGTTGAAGAACCTTTGCAAGGTGATTATATTATAAACTTGCAATCAACTTTCCCCGACATAACTTTCCTACCCCTTTCAGCAAAAAAAGAAATCAATTTGGATAGATTGCTGCAGGAGTTGGTAAAAGATTACCACATCCCGCATAGCAATGAGGAAGCCGTAATTGTTACCAATGCTCGTCACTACGAATCGTTACTGAGAGCCCAGGAGAACCTGCAAAGAGTAATTGATGGAATAAACAGCCAAATTCCCACCGATTTGCTTGCTATGGACATTAGGCAGGTTCTGCATTACATTGGGTTAATCACAGGCAGTGTGTCCACAGAAGAGATTTTGGGTAACATATTTTCGAAATTTTGCATC
>CAZTFJ010000072.1:0-3811 GCA_964612255.1 uncultured Rikenellaceae bacterium
CAATATCTCTTAGCGTCAAACAGAGAAATATTGTAAGGGAATTCCTGCTCAATGGAACCTTTGGATATTAGTCCTAACACGTCATCAGTTGCAGCAGCCATTGTAGATGGTGGTGCAAAGCAAGTTAACCGTAAAGTACTAAGCCTTAACACGCAACCTGTTGAAGAGATTAGGTCGGCAACAATATATTCGCAAAGAATAAACCTAATAACTGGTAGGGTTGGTAGTGGTAAAAGTACTATGATACAGCGGATTACCGAAGAGTACAACACCGCTAACAATGGCAATGTCATTTGCGTATCGAATAAATTGCCTTATGCTAGTACCCAGAGCGCAGTGGCAACACGCACAGGAATTTTAGCTGATTTAAAAAAGGCCTTTGCAAAAACCCCCGAGGCAAAATCCGATGGCCGAACCGAGTCCGATTTTGGTTTTAATAGCAAGAGTTGGCAATGCCCTAGGTGCAAAGGGTTGGGCTATATTACCACAACACTCGATTTTTTACCTGATGTGAAAGAGGTTTGTCCTGAGTGTAATGGAAACCGGTATCGCGACGAGTTGCTAGGCTATAGGCTTCATGGTATGAATATTGGCCAGTGGCTAAGCTGCACTGTTGATGAGCTGAATAGGGTTGATTTCATATCAAAAAAATCAAAAGCAATAATTAAGTATATGCAGCTAGTGGGGCTGGGGTATTTGTCGATTGGGCAAGAAATATCAACCCTGTCGCTGGGTGAACGAAGGCGGTTAATGCTAGCCGAAACCTTTTCCACACTAAATGGGCAGAGTCTAATTGTTTACGATTCGCCCACTCGTGGGCTCGATTGGGGCAGTATTGGCAAACTTTTTCAACTATTCGACCAGCTTGTAGCCGATGGGCATACCGTTGTACTTGCCGATGTGGAAGAGGTGAAACCGCTGGCCGATTTTGTGATTGAGGTGGGGAAGTGGGAGAGTTGAGAGTAGGAAGTTAGAAGACCGAAGTCGGAAAACCTGTCAGGGTACGTAGAACCTGACAGCGCTTTTTTGGGATATGTAGTGCTAATGCTATGAATGATTTTTATACGTTAAAAAGACTGAAAGTCGAAAGTATGCCCTAATCATGCTAAAGGTTGGAATTAAACCCGTACCCTGCCACCTCAACCTCTTTGGATGTTGACACATTTTCTACCCTTTGGTAGGTTGCTACTCACCCTATTTGCCGAAAGTGAGGTTTGCGTTTAAAGACCGAAGGTACGATGCAAAACAAAACCTTAAAATCCCATGCCAAAACCCATCTCAAAAATATTGTTTTTGCCGTGGAGGTAGGGCGCTGAGAACATATTGAGGTACTGCTGTGCTGTGCGGTCGTCAACATCGTAACCCTGCACATTGCTAATGGTGTAGCGACCAAAAATGCGGATATTGGGCAAGGGGTCTATCTGTGCAGCCAACACAAGGCTTTGGCTTTCCCAGGTAATCTCTTCAAGAATGGGTAACTCGTCAATTTTTGGGTCGCGTCTATTCCTAACGTATTCGTAATAGTTACCCTTGCGAGCGTGGGTGTACGATGCCGATAGTTGAAGCGTTCCTACAGGGTTTATGCGAAGCGTAGCGTAAAACTCGTCGGCATTATCTTTTAAGTAGTGTCCCAGGTTGTATTTGTTTGACGAGAAGCTGGTTGTGGGCTCGTCGTGGAGGAAGGTTATGGGGTTTGTAAAAGTATATTCTGCCCCCAGCACCACGTTACGAATTGGCCAATGGCTAAGCGTAAAACCAGCCTTGTAGCTGTTAAAGTTATGACGGGTTGGATCGCCAATGCGTTTTACCGAGAACTCATCAATAAAAAGTGTTCCGTATAGGTGTAGATGCTTAATTTGCCTTGAGCTGATATTGATGAACATGGCGTTATTCTGAAACGATGCGCCCCAGTGAAGCGTGTGAACCAACGATTTGTAGAAGAAGAACGGGATAAGGTAGGCTGGCTGCACATCCATATCGCCGTATACAATGGAGTTGCCAAACGAGATATTTAACCGCTTAAACGGCTTAACCGTAAACATATTGGCCGCTACGTACATACGCCGTTGAACTGTTCGTGGATAATAATCGTCGGGGAAGTAGGAGTTTAGGCTGTCGATAGCCTCCGATACAAGCCAGCCGTGGTGGTAGCTAAATTCGAGCCATTTGGCTGGGTTCATGTATAGTTTTATCATAGGGAACGATGGTGTGCGCCCCGAGAATATATTACTGCCGTTTTGGTTATCGCCCCAGGCAACATGGTCTTTTATTAATCCAAACGAGCCCCAACGCCAGCTCCAGGTTATACCCCCTCGCATCTCGCTAAACTCGCCACCAGGGCCTCCGCCCGTTAGCGATTTGTATGTGCCGCCCGGCTCTTGTGTAAGAAACGATGGCTGTGCCAAGCGCTCACCTGCTTGGTAGTTATCGCGCAGGCTGGCATAAACCGACCAGCTATCATCAACGTAAGCAATGGCTTCGGCACCACCGTACGATACCCAAAAATCTCTTTGCCCGCCCGAGAAATAACGAAAGCCATAAACGGGGCGCATGAGCACTCTGAATAGGGTGTCTTTGTATGCAATTTCGGGGGGGAGGAAATGTACCGACACGGACGAATCACGCTTATAGAGTTGCCACTCTCCCTCTTTAAGTTCGCCTAGTTCGAGCAGGTACTCCTGTTTGTAGTGTGCCAGGCGAGCCCTTTGCGCACGAGTAAGTTTTTGCTCCTGCTCACTTGCTTTTTGCAGGTATCTGGCAATGGTTGTGCGAGGGTAAGGCTTTACGGTTGAGTTGATGTTGATAACATGAATGCTAGCCAGCTCATCGAGGAAATTGTAGATATCTTTATCGCTAAGGTGCTGATAGGCCACCTGTGCCTGGAGCGCCATACTTATGGCCACCAGAATTATTGTGTATGCAATGCGTTTCATCAACATCAAGTTATAGTCCTTAATCTAGCAGTAAAGATAATGAAATATCGAACTATGATGCTTGTTTTATGCAATAACGGGAATAGCCAAGGAAAGGCTCATCAATTTTTTAACCCGAGAAACTTTTCCTGTTTTTTGCTTTGCTTACGAAGCCTAATTCTATCGACATGCGATATGATTTTGCCTAGGAGATTTACTTGTAGCGAAACAAATAGCAGGATTGATCCCAACCACATTACAGCCAGATTAAACCAAAGAGTATCAACATACTGATTGTTAAACTTTTTTACCGGGGCATAAAAATGGGCACGTCCCCAGTTGTGTTCCGGAATCATAAAAATGGGTTCGTATTTCCGTATTATTCTTCCATCGGTTTCAAGGTATTTGTTCACCTCAAGCGAGTTGAGGACCCAATCGGCCAGCGCCTTGTTATAGTTGTTTTGCTTTAAATGATACAACCCCTCGTTTCCCAAGCTGTCGCTTAGAAAGTTGTATATGCTGTCGCGTTGATGTTTTGCATTTGCCGATATTTCGTTTTGTGTTAACCTTACAAAGAAAAGGTAACCAGTTAGCTCATCGGCCACCTCGTTGTTAAACGATTTTGGGTTGAGCATATTTATAAACTCAAACGGAGGAGTTGTACCGGAGCTGGCTAGCGTTGTAAGCTCGTTGCGAATAACTCTAAGGTTACGTTCGTAGCGGTAATCCAAACTTTGACTCTGTTCGTTGAGCCTTACGCACTCTTCGGTTAAGGTTTGCAGGCGGGGTACTAAAAATGTTGATGCAAAAGTAGCGTCGCTGGTTTGCTGTTCTAGCTCAAAGAAATGTCTCTCAAAAGGGTTGTTTTTAAACTGCTCCACAGCCAGCGCCTCGTAGCT
>CAZTFJ010000072.1:3821-9819 GCA_964612255.1 uncultured Rikenellaceae bacterium
GTGAAATCATTAAATCGCCTACAACGGGTACGTATATCCTTTTGGTGACTGAGGGGTGAAGGTTATCGAACTGAACAATGGTGCCGCTTAGCAAAATTTGGGGGACTAGTATAAAAGGTATGGTTATGTAGATTGCCACCACAGAGTTTAGCCCTGCGCTTATGTTAAGCCCCATCATATTGGCAAAGCAAGCAGTAGAAAAAAGTATTAACCAGTAGTTTAGCATCATTCCTTCAATCTCAAGAATGGTGTTGCCCACAAGCACAAACATGGCCATTTGTATTGCCGATAGCGCAAACAGGTACACAACCTTAGCGGTATGGTAACTAAATCGGCTTAGGTTTAGGAACGATTCGCGTTCAAGAATTTTCTTATCGCTTATAATCTCCTCGGCGCTAACGGTTAGTCCCAAAAACAGTGCAACAACAACGCTCATGAACAGGTAGGCCGGAAAGTTTTTGTTGTCGGCAAACACATATGCTTCGCCGGGAATGTACTTGGTGAAGTACGATAGAATAAAGGCTAAGATTGGGGCTTCAAAAAGGTTTATAAAAACGTACTGTTTGTTCGAAAGTTTGGAGAGCAGGTTGCGAATGCTAAAAATTTTAAACTGTACCTCGATGTTTGGAATGTTAAACAGGTTTTTGGGGAGCAGCTCTTTATGCTTTTTGGGCTTGTGTGTCGATTCAATATTTTTTTGGTACAGGCAATACCACTCTTTTGGATCTTTATGGCGGGTGTGTGTTAGGTTTCCCTCAGAGTCTACCACCTTCGATTCAATAATTTCAAGTATTTGATCGGGATTTAATGCCCCGCATTGTGGACATCCACTTTCTGTGGCATTTACTTGAGTGCTCATGGTTTTAAAATATACAATGGCATCTTGTGGATTGCCGTTGTATATGGGGTATCCTCCCTTGTCGAGTACCCACAACTTATCGAGTAAGCGGAATACTTTTGATGAGGGTTGGTGTATATTTACAATTACCAACTTGCCGTTGTTGGCTTGTTGCTTTAGCAGGCGCATTACCATAAGCGAATCGCTCGACGATAGCCCGCTGGTGGGTTCATCAACAAAAAGGATGCTTGGTTCGCGCAGCAGCTCAAGGCCAATGTTAAGACGTTTGCGTTGCCCACCGCTTATCATCTTATTTAGGGGAGAACCAACCTTAAGGTGCCTAATTTCCCAAAGATCAAGGTCGTCGAGTATGCGTTTTACCGACTGTCTTACCCTAAATTCGGTAAAGTTACTAAAGCAGAGCTTGGCGTTGTAGTATAGGTTTTGGTATACGGTTAAATCTTCAAACAGCAAATCATCCTGAGGGACATAGCCAATAATTCCCTCTACAGCATATTTATTTCGGTGTATATCGTATCCGTTAATCAGTACGCGACCGCTTTTTGGAGTAAGCTTGCCCGTAAGCAAATTTAGCAAAGTTGATTTGCCAACGCCGCTACCACCCATAATGCCAATAAGATGTCCAGATTCTTCTGAGAAATTGAAGGTTTGTATGCCGTTGTCGCTATTCTTAAATGAAAATGCCAGGTTATCAGCAGTAAAAACAATACGATTTCGTCGTTGCACCTTGCTAAACCGCTGAGTAAGATTGGCGTAATATATGGGTTCTACTTTTGGCCCTTTTATTATCGACCCAACTTCCATAAGGATGGGGCGCCCCGATTCAATTTTTTTACCGTCGATATAAAGTTCGGCAGTGCCAAAGTAGCGTAGTATAAATGTATTTATTGATTCAACGTAAAGAAAGCTGAGTTTACCCTCAATGGCTGCATTGTGTATCCTTCTGTCTTCGTATTGCCAATTGGGGCGGTTCTCCTCAACCCAAATTCCCTCCAAAGTATCTTCTCCAACTTGTCGCATACTCTCAATGCTAAAGAGTTTATCGGGCTCAATCTCTTGGCAATCGGTATGTAGCACAAAATTTTTCAGGTGTTGGAGTTCGGTAGGGTCGATGCTGAAAGATTGCCCTAGGCTGTTGATGATGAAATCTTCCAGTGAGGTAATTTTTGAATCCTCGTTGATGTACTCTAGCAATTTTATTATTACCACAACGCGTTCGGGGCGAGTAAGACCCTTGCGGAGCTGTGAGCAAACCTTTTCAACGTATGCCGATACTTGCTGTTTGCCCTCATCAGTTTCGGCCATTGCGGTTGGCGTATCGCGGCTAAAAAAATCGATGTAGCTATCGTAAAGTTGAAGGTAGTCGGCAATAAGCCTAAGGTTTAGCTGCTGTTTGAGCATAGCCTCAACTAGCAAGCGCCCTTGTGCTGATGTACCTGTAGCGTTAGCAGTAAGGGCGTATAGCTGAATTAACGCATTAAGAATGGCTTCGCTCATTGCCGATAATTGGATTGCTTGTTAATGGGTCACAAGTTAAGAAAGATGAGAGAATTTTAAAATGTTCCCAGCAAAATAATGTGAGTGTTCCGTATGCCATAATAAAAAAGAGCCTGTATTAAAGGCTCTTCTTTATTATGTGTAGTTAATTTACCTACTTGATTATTGTTTCGCGAACTTTGGCAACTTCTTTTTCAATCTGCTCAAACTGCTCAGGGGTAAGGTTTTCGCTTTCAATACTATCAAAGATGGCTTTTAATGGTTTAAGCTGTTCCATAACTTCAGCAACGGCAGCATCATCGGCTGCAGGCTGCATAAGTTCAAATAGCTTGTTAAGCGGATCTTTTTGGTTGGCAATTATCTTGATAAAGTCTTCGTTGTTTTGGCTAACAAGCGAAATTTGGGTAGTAATGTAAAGTCCTTCTACCCAGCTACCGGTCATAACAAGGAGCGAAATGTTGTCTTTGCCTTCGTTTACAAGAAACTCGTAGGTGTCGTAAAACGAATCGGTTATGATCTGAATTAGCTCGTCCTTGTTGTCGAGGTTGCTCTCTACACGCTCAGCAAAATCTTTGTTAAAAGCCGATGTAATCTGAAGATCCTCAATTAGTTTTTTCGAAACGTTGAGGTAGTTCATTGTTTCTTGCTTCATTTGGTAGGTGCTAGCGTAGCTTAGGTCGGCTCCGTAAACCCCAAGGTTAAGGGCTTTGCTTTTTTCGGTAAAGTACTTATCAACGTTCTCAACAGGGTTGTTGATACTAAGAATGTAACTTGCTCCAGCCTTGTTAAGCAGCTTAACAACCTCAAATGCCGTTGGTATAGGGTACTTAGTTACGTTTTCAAATGCTTGTTCCTTGGTTTCGGCAACTTTTTCGTTTTCTGCTTGCTTGGCTCCACCACCACAGCTAACCATGGCGAGTATCACAAACACTCCCAAAAGAGCGGTAAGTGATTTTGTTATAGGTGTTTTGCTTAAAATAGTTTTCATCTTTTTATGGTTTTTGTAGTTATAGAATCTTAGGTTAATTTAATCCGTGCTAATTTATGAAAAATCTCCCTTGTTTTGCTAGTAATTACTGCTATATTTTTTAAATCGATTTTTTTAGCAGCAATAAATTGCTATAGCACAATTCTATCAAGCTCTTTTGATATTTGATTTTTAAGCTCGTTTATAGTTCTAATACGTATTAGTATCTGGTTTACTTCTTCAATCTGACTGTTGGGATTAAGGTTGCGTAACTCCTCATGCAGTTGCCCTAAAACCATTTGCATTACCTTGCTTTTGTATACCAGAATGGCTTTGGGAACCGACTCCTTTAGGGCATCGTTTTCGTCAACTGGCATAGCCTGATGCTTGCTCCAAATCTTGCTAAGCTTATGCTGGTTGGCCAGTAAGTTTACTGCTAGCTGGCTTATGTCGGAATCGGGATTATTGGTAAATGTTCTGGAATCTATCTCAATTCCTTGATTTATACATTTTTGATATTCATCAAAAAGTTTTTTGTATACCAAGTTCTTAAACTCAAGGTCATCGTTCAGTATTTCAGATATTATGTGCTGCCCAACTGTTATTTGTTGTGGGGTTGCATTTTCGTCGGCCTCATCCTCGTCTGGTGCAATTTCGTAGAATATGCTTTGCCCAAACTTAAGTAGGTAGTACAAGATCTCTTTTTCTTGCTCTTCGCAAAAAATATTCTCAACAAAACTGGGTAGCCTTGGCGTTTCTTTTGCCTTTGCTGGCTGGTCGGAATGGCTTGTGCTTGGTGATTTCCCAAGGATATTTTCCATTCGCGTTCGGCGAATTTTGCCTACCTCGGCATACAGAATCGATTCCTCAATATCTAAAATTTTGCTACATTCCCTGATGTAAACCGAGCGGGTAATGTTTTCGGGAATTACAGCTATAGATTTTACAATATCGCGAATTAGGTTGGCTCGCTGTATGGGGTCGTTTTTGGCTTCGTTTAGCAGTAACTTGGCCTTAAAGTTTATAAAGTCGGCCTCATTCTTTTCTATGTAATCAAGCACCTGCGTGGCGCTGTGGCTTTTGGCGTAGCTGTCGGGGTCGTCGCCCTCGGGTAGCAACACCACCTTCACGTTTAGGCCTTCCTCCAGAATTAGGTCAATACCCCTAAGCGAAGCTTTTATTCCAGCAGGGTCGCCATCGTAAAGCACGGTGATGTTTGGTGTAAATCGTTTTATCAGCCTAATCTGGTCTGGAGTTAGAGCGGTTCCCGAACTGGCCACCACGTTCTCAATACCCGCTTGGTGCAGCGATATTACATCGGTGTAGCCTTCAACCAGAAAGCATTTATCGTTTTGGGTAATGGCCTTTTTGGCAAAGAAAATACCGTAGAGCACATGGCTTTTGTGGTAAATATCGCTCTCGGGGCTGTTGAGGTACTTGGCGGCTTTAACATCGGTTTTCATGATACGGCCCCCAAACGCAATTACGCGACCGCTTATGGAATGAATGGGGAATATTACGCGGCCAAAAAACCGATCGAACGCTGATCCATCGTTGCGCGCAATGCTTAGCCCGGTTTTTATAAGGTACTCCTGCTTATAGCCGCTTTTGCTGGCGGCTTGGGTTAGGGCATCGCGTTGCTCTAACCCATAGCCAAGTTGGACTTTCTCAATTATATCATCTCTAAAACCTCGTTCACGAAAGTAGCTTAGGCCAATGTTTTTACCCTCGGTGTGCTTGTGCAGATTGTCGGTAAAATGTTTTTGTGCCCATGCCGTAACCACCATAAGGCTGTCGCGCTCGGTGCGTTGCTTAATCTCTTCGGCGCTTAACTCCTTCTCTTCAACCTCAATGTTGTACTTTTTAGCTAGATATTTAAGAGCCTCAACATAGGTCATCTGCTCGTGATCCATGATAAAGTTCACGGAATTTCCGCCCTTGCCGCAACCAAAGCATTTGTAAATGCCTTTTGATGGGCTAACCGAAAACGATGGGGTTTTTTCGTTATGAAAAGGGCATAGCCCAAGATAGTTTACCCCACGTTTTTTCAACGATACAAAATCCTTTACCACTTCCACCACATCGGCGGCAGCCATAATTCTGTCAATTGTAAGTTGGTCAATCATTGGGGGATATGCTTTTTTTGCCGAGGAGTATTGCTCGGGGTGCAAAGGTATAAAAGATATGGGATATTTTTGGCTAGGATAATGGGTTGGTTTGAGTAATTATTGTTAGCTGGTGAGCAACCTAATACTAAAATGATTTTTATTGCTCAGCATTTTAAAACACAAAAAATGGGCTTAGCATAGTAACCACAAAATGCTAAGCCCATTAAAAGGATTGTTTTTATTTACCAGCCCGCAGCCTGACCATCTTTGCGCGATTCCGATGCGCCGTAGTAAACACCATTTTTCTCGTCCCACATAATGGCCTGATAACCGCCAAATCCACCTAAATCCCATTGAATTTTATGGCCCTTGCCAATTAGTGAACGAATGGTTTCCCAGTCGAACCCTGTTTCGAGTAGTACGGTTCCTCCATCGGTCATTTTTTCGCCAGTTGGCTCCGATGAGCCAATGTGCTGAACGCGAGGTGCGTCGCCGGCTTCCTGTAGGTTCATACCAAAATCAATCATATTCACCACCATTTGCACGTGGCCCTGAGGCTGCATTCCT
>CAZTFJ010000073.1:0-2585 GCA_964612255.1 uncultured Rikenellaceae bacterium
AAATAGTTCATAAAGTGACTAGAGTTGAGAAGTCAGAAGTTAGAAGACAGAAAAAGTAAGACGTGTTAGTTATCCATCATCTCTCGTCAACTCACAAAAAACGTAAGTTTATCTCGTCAGCTACCGCTTCCGAGACAAGCTGAGACAAGCAACATCCAATATCTTTCGTCAAGCTATCGGTAGCTGAGGCAGGCAACATTCGTATTGTTCACATCCTTAAATGATTATTCACAAATATTGAAGTAGTGCCAATTATTATTGCGGTTTATGCTAAGCGTGGCTTTTGTTTGTCTGGGTATTCTTAACGTTATGTGTTGATGAGCCAATAGCATAAAAAAAGCGTGGCTCAAACCACGCTTTATCTTTTCGAACCCAGAAACCTTACTGCTGCGAGCGGCAGTACATCTTTAGCATAGGTTCGGCAGGTTGGTAGTTAAGTTCCACGGCACGCCTAAAATCGTTGCAGGCTCCTTCGTTATCTCTAACATTCATTCGTGAGATACCTCTGTTGTAGTATGCCTCGGCGTTTTTATTGTCACGGTTAATAATGTAGTCGTAATCGGGCAGTGCCTCTTGGTGTTGCCCCAGAATAGCTTTCGATACGGCTCTGTTGTAATATGCTTGAGCAAAATCCTTGTCTAGCTCAATAACTTTGGTGAAATCGGCAATTGAGCCCTTGTAGTCTTGTTGAAGTGCTTTGGAAATTCCTCTTCCGTAGTATGCCTTGGTGTATTTGGGGTTTAGCTCAATGGCTTTAGTAAAATCGGCGGCTGCTTTACGATGATTCTGTTTTTTTAAATAGGCACCTCCTCTTGCTCCGTAGGCCATATCGTATTTCGAGTCGAGTTTAATTGCCTTGTCGAATAGCTCTATCGATTCGTCAACCTTATTCAAATTGTGTTTGGCTTGCCCTAGCTGGTAAAGGGTTTCCTTATCGTTACCATTTAGCTTTACAGCTTGCGCAAGGTCGCTTTCGGCACCGGCAAAGTCTTGAATTTTAAGCTTAAAAATTCCACGTTGCTTATATGCCTCGGCGGGTGCTTCTGCGCCCTCAATCATCTTGTCGTAATCGGCAATGGCTCCCCTAAAATCCTCAAGGTTGGCGCGCGTCTCGCCTCGGCTATAGAAAGCCTCTAGGTTCGACCCATCTAGCTCTATGCTGCGGTTGTAGTCTTTTACAGCCAAATCGTAATTGTTTTGGGCAGCATAAATAAGTCCCCGCTGGTAGAATGCCGAAGCGCTACTATCGTTAAGTTCAATAACCTTGCTAATGTCTTGCATCGCCTCGTTGAGCAAACGTAGCTTACGTTTAGATAGACCTCTTTGCAGGTAGTAATCAAACTGGTTGGCATCTAGCTCAATGGCCTTGCTAAAATCGGTAATAGCTGCTGTGTCGTTTTCTAGGGCAGCATAGGCTTTACCTCTGGCAAAGTAATAGGTTGCAATTTCGTCTTTGTAATCAATAGCCTTGGTGTAGCGCTCAATGGCTTGTTCAAATTGTGCCGAGTCGGCTAGCTCTAACCCAGCAATATACGCTTTATTGGCAAGATGTGGCTTAAGGGCAAAGTAAGTTCCCCCTGCAACTACAATAAGAATAACGATAGCAATAATTACTTTTTTCATACCTACGATAATTTGTTGATGTACAAAGATAATTTTTTTTGCCTATTACTAATTACGTATTGAGAAATCAAAATTTAAAAAGGCTCTTCTAAAGTAGAACAGCCTTTTGCTTATTGTTTTCAGAGGTTAATCGTTGACCTTTGCTACAATAAACTCTCTGTTTAGCCTGGCAATATGCGATATGGATATACCCTTTGGGCATTCTGCCTCGCAGGCACGGGTATTGGTGCAGCTGCCAAAGCCCAATTCATCCATCTTGGCAATCATTTTTTTAACTCGCTCTTTAGCTTCAACACGCCCCTGTGGGTATAACGACAGCTGCGATACCTTGGCGGCAATGAACAGCATAGCCGATGAGTTTTTGCAGGCTGCCACGCAGGCCCCACAACCAATGCATGATGCGGCATCGAAGGCCTCGTCCGATTTTGTTTTTGGTACCGGAATGGCGTTGGCATCTTGGGCTTGTCCTGCATTTACAGAGATAAATCCCCCAGCTTGCATAATTTTGTCGAATGCGTTGCGCTCCACAATAAGGTCTCTTATCACAGGGAATGCGGCCGCTCTCCATGGCTCAATGGTTAGGTCTTGGCCATCTTTAAAATCGCGCATGTAAAGCTCGCAGGTTGTGGTTTTGCTATGCATACCGTGTGGTCTTCCGTTGATATATAGGCTGCAACAGCCACAAATACCCTCGCGGCAGTCGTGCTCAAAGGCAACGGGCTCTTTGCCATCGGTAATAAGCTGGCTGTTTAGGTAGTCGAGCATTTCGAGAAACGACATTTCAACCGATACATTATCGAGTGGGTAGGTCTCAAATTTTCCTTTGGATTTGGCATCCTTCTGACGCCATATTTTTAGCTTAACTTTCATGCTTGTGTTGTGTTAAGTTTTTTTTGATAAATTATTTGTAGCTGCGTTCCTGAACCTTAACAAACTCGTAGTTCAACTCCTCTTTGTGCATA
>CAZTFJ010000073.1:2595-6032 GCA_964612255.1 uncultured Rikenellaceae bacterium
ACTTTCCTTTGGATTTGGCATCCTTATGCCGACATCTTTTTAGCTTAACTTTCCTGATTGTGTCTTGTTAAGTTTTTGTTCTATTAATTATCGCTGCGTTCCTGAACCTTAACGAACTCGTAGTTCAGCTCCTCTTTGTGCATAACGGGTTCGCTTTTGGGTCCTTTGTATTCCCATGCAGCAACGTACGAAAAGTTAGCGTCGTCGCGTTTTGCCTCGCCCGATTCGGTTTGGCTCTCCTCGCGGAAGTGGGCACCGCAGCTCTCTTTACGATTAAGGGCATCGTAGCATAGGAGTCGGGCTAGTTCAAAGTAATCGGCCACGCGGCTTGCCTTCTCAAGTTCTTGATTTAAATCGTTGGCTGTGCCGGGGATTTTCACATCGTCCCAAAACTCCTTTTCCAACTCATCTATTAGGCCCAGAGCCTTTGATAGTCCTTGCTCGTTGCGGTACATACCGCAGTAATCCCACATAATTTTACCAAGCCTTTTGTGGAATGATGTTACAGTTTGCTTGCCGTTTACCGCTATCAGCTTTTCAATTCTTTCTTTTACCTCCTTTTCGGCGTTTTCAAATTCGGGTAAATCGGTTTGTATGCGTGGGGTTTTTATCTCGTCGGCTAAGTAATCGGTAATGGTGTACGGAAGTATAAAGTATCCATCGCCAGCGCATTGCATAAGCGAGCTTGCGCCAAGGCGGTTGGCTCCGTGGTCGCTAAAGTTCGACTCGCCAATGGCAAATAGCCCTGGTATTGTGGTCATAAGGTTATAGTCAACCCAAAGGCCGCCCATGGTGTAGTGCCCAGCAGGATATATGCGCATAGGCCTTTCGTAAGGCGATTCGCCCGTAATCTTTTCGTACATCTCAAATAGGTTGCCGTACTTATCTTCAATGGCTTTTTTGCCCTGTTTTTGTATGGCATCGCGAAAATCGAGGAATACCGATTGTCCCGTTTCACCAACGCCATAGCCTGCATCGCAACGCTCTTTGGCAGCACGCGAGGCTACATCGCGGGGCACCAGGTTGCCAAAGGCTGGGTAGCGGCGCTCTAGGTAGTAATCGCGTTCCTCTTCGGGAATATCGTTACCCTTGCGCTTATCACCCTTGGTTTTGGGTACCCAAACCCTGCCATCGTTTCTAAGCGATTCGCTCATTAGCGTAAGCTTGCATTGAAAATCGTTAAGCACAGGTATTGAGGTGGGGTGAATTTGAATAAAGCTGGGGTTGGCAAATAGCGCTCCGCGCTTGTGGGCTTTCCACGCTGCCGATCCGTTTGAGTTTACCGCTAGGGTTGATAGGTAGTAAATTGTACCGTATCCACCGGTGGCCAAAACAACGGCGTGAGCCGAGTGGCGTTCAATTTCGCCAGTAATTAGGTTGCGAACAATTATCCCTCGGGCTTTGCCATCAACAATAACCAAATCGAGCATTTCGCGGCGCGAGTACATGGTAACCTTACCTGTTTGCATTTGGCGAACCAGACCACTGTATCCGCCTAAAAGGCAGTGCTGACCATTTTGCCCCTTGGCGTAAAATGTGCGGCTAACCTGAACTCCGCCAAACGAGCGATTATCGAGCAGTCCCCCGTAATCGCGTGCAAACGGAACGCCCATAGCGGTATATTGGTCAATTACCAAATTGCTTACCTCGGCAGCTCGGTACACGTTGGCCTCGCGAGCGCGGTAGTCGCCTCCCTTAATCATATCGTAAAATAGTCGGTATACGCTGTCGCCATCGTTCTTGTAGTTTTTGGCAGCGTTTATACCTCCCTGTGCCGCTACAGAGTGTGCACGGCGTGGTGTATCCTGGTAGCAAAACACCTTAACGTTGTAACCTAACTCGGCCAGTGAAGATGCTGCTCCAGATCCTGCCAACCCGGTTCCAACCACAATGATGTCAAGTTTTTTCTTATTGGCTGGATTTACTAGGCGTAACGAATTTTTATGCTTAGTCCACTTTTCGGCCAATGGACCTTCAGGAATTTTTGCGTTGAGCATATTCATATTATTGTATTTTCAATGTTATCGAACTAATTGTTTCTAGTGGATAAACCAGAAGTAAATAGGTATAACGGTAAATCCAGTGGCAATAATCACTGCGTATATGTACGAAACTACTTCGAGGCGCTTAAGCCATTTGCTGTTGTTTAGCCCAACAGTTTGGAATGCACTCCAAAAACCGTGGCTAAGGTGCAAGCCTAGCAGAATGGCCGAAACAATATAGATAACGTTGTACCACCAGTAGCTAATAAAAAATTCCGATACTAAAAGGTACGAGTTGTGCATATGGGTAAGCCCACCATCGTAGCTAATATCGGGAACCTCACCAAAGCGTAGCTTAATAAAGAAGTTAACCATATGCAGCACAAGAAAGGCCAGTATGGTAAATCCCAGAATATACATATTGCGCGATGACCAGGTGGTAACATTGTTCGATGCGCTTTGTGCGTATGGTATGGGGCGGGTTTTGCGGTTTTTTAATGTAAGGATGGTTCCGTAAATAATATGAAAAATAAACCCAAAGGCTAGCAATAGTTCAACTCCTTTAAGCAGGGGGGTGGTAGCAAGGGTGTGTGCAGCCTTATTGTATAGTTCCCCGTCGCCCACAAGAAGTAGTAGGTTTGTACCAAGGTGAACCAACAGAAAGAGCATAAGGAATAGTCCCGAAATGCTCATAATTAGTTTTTTACCAACGGAAGAGCTGAAGATACCATTCATAGATTTTGATTTTAAAATTTGCAAGGAAAGATACACCGAATAATAGATATTATTAGAACGATTAAACCAATAATATTATGTTATTAAGCACCGAGGCTTTAGGGTATGTATGTGTTTGTAATTTAGTGAGTAAGATCTTGTTTAATTAGTTTAAGATACCTGTCCCTAATACATTTTAAGTTTTCAACTGTAAGGTTCTCTCTATACACCTTAATCATATCGGTAATACTTTTTTGCTCGTACATATAGGCTCTTGAAGCATCAAAGAAAAGAAGATCGGTGTCGGCTTTTACCTCGGTTGTAATGTTTTTAAAATCGTCCCAATTAATTTTATGAGGTATTTTGAAATAGCCAATATTGGAATCGTTGTAATCTACATAAGTGGCTTCGTCAATGGGATTTAGGGTAAAAAAGCATCGTAGCTTAATTATCCCCATTTCCTCTTTAAAGTTTTTGTGTTTTTTCTTAAACTGCAATCCTTCATCAATATAAAATTGCTGTAGCATTTTTATGTGGTTGTAGTTATCGATATTAAGTATGCGAATGACGTAGCAGGTTTGGTTGTGAATAGTAATGGAACCTGTAACAGCATCAATAGTAAACGAAACTTTTTTTTGAACATTTGTAGTTGCGCGTACTAAATCTTCGAGCGAGAAGTAGTGGTCAAGTATAAAATAAACCATTTTGGGTTGGGTATTGCTCCTTACCTCGTTGTAAAAA
>CAZTFJ010000073.1:6042-9762 GCA_964612255.1 uncultured Rikenellaceae bacterium
CTCAAAGAGAATCCGTGAGGATATGGTTTCGCTCCAATAGCAGGAACTCCTATATGTAAAAACCAAAGTATGGCGATACAGCCTCTACTACACAGGTGTTTTTTAGTATTAAATCGTTCTCAACGCAAGTTAGCGGTTCCTCCTTTAGTACACCCCCATAGCGTTCAATGATTGTTGTATTTTCCATGGTTTTACGTTTTGGGTTTAAACCAAATATACAACATCCCTAAATACAATTCAACTTTTGTTTGGGTTGATTTTATAGGTGCTACTTTATTGCTTTTGTAATTTTGTATGGGTTATGCGTATGGTGAGTATATGGATGTTAGATATTAGATATTTGATGTTTGATATTTGATTTTGGATATTTCTGCCAAATGGCAGGCTCTCCGAGGGCACCTTCAAATTTTAAAATGCAAGGCTTTAAAAGTTTAAAAGTATTGTTAACAATAGAAGTCTTAAAAGGAAAAACCTGTCATCGTCCGTAGATCATGACAGCGTTTTTTTGCGAATATTTAGCATCCCATCCCTATTTCTTAAAAATCAGCGCAAACCTGCCTACCGCCTGCTAATCCTAAAATTTTGATAATGGTATACAGGGCAGGCAGGACCGCAAGCACGCAATGGGTAGTTGCCTATTTGTCAACGCCCACGCCCAAACTATTTTGAGCATTTGCCGCGAGGCAAAGCGCAAAAAACCTCTGTGTCTTCTCAAGTATTGTCAGCAGTATACAAATCTGCCAATAGCCCTTCCCAGCAACAAGCAACAACCGTATGCAAGGAAAAAATCCTCTGTGTAAAAAAAACGGTTACCTGCCAAATGAGTGTCATTCTAAAACGCCAGTATGCAGAGTTGATGAAATACTTGCCAACACCCATTCCCTTCGCTAACCTCATCATTCTAAATTCAGTATTCAATATTCACCAGACTTCCCTGTATTAAAATTCGAATGCTAATCTGCAATAAAAAAAGGGTAACACGATAATGTCCGCGCAACCCTTCTTTTTTGAGGTGTAAAGGTGTTATGCTCCTATAGCCATAATATCTCTCGATATTCTGTTTTTAGCCGATGCAAGTTGTAGTGCTCGTGTCGATTTTGGTGTGTCAGAAATGTTCGACATAAGCTCTTGTATGTAATCGTTTTCCAAAAACTCAATTGTACGCTGTAGGGTATTGTCAATACGCGAATATATTGGGTAAAAGCCTTCGTTGTCTATCAGAATACGAGCGATATAGGCCTTTATCTGAGTTTCAATTATTTGTTTCGATTTTTCAATATCGGCATAGTTAGGATTAACCCCGCGATTTTTTGCATAATCAATAAATTGGTTAAGCAGGTTGATGCTGTTGAGGTAGTCCTCAATTTCGGTGTAACTCTTCATCTCGGCCATATGCCTACGGTGCTTATCGGCAAAGCTAAATGCAAATCGGTAAATGAAATTTCGGCGAGCAACCTGATTCAAGTATGTTGTGGCGCCAGTTGTATCGAGCGGTATAAAATAGTCGGGCATAATACCACCACCTCCGTATACTGTCCGTCCGCCAGGTGTTGTGTATTTTAGCGAGTCGGATAGTTGAATGCTATCGCGCTCCTGAAACTCGCCATGCAGGTACCTGTTACTGATGTCGTAAAAGTACTCGTCACTACCTGGTTCGTAGGGTTTCTGAATGCTTCGGCCAGTAGGTGTGTAGTATCGGGCAATGGTAAGTCTTAGGGCAGAACCATCGGAGAAAAGCACTTGCTCTTGCACTAACCCTTTGCCAAACGAACGGCGACCGGTAACAATGCCCCTGTCGTTGTCCTGCAACGCTCCGGCAAGAATTTCGCTTGCCGATGCCGAGAACTCATCAATAATTACTGCAACAGGAGTATCAACTAGTCGGCCTCGTGCATTAGAATATATGTTTTGGCGAGGACGAGCCTTACCCTGCGTATAAACTATTAGCTTGCCTTCGGGCAGAAACTCGTTGGCAATGTTTGTTGCAGCATCAAGATAACCTCCATTGTTATTTCTGAGGTCAATAATTATCTTTTTCATCCCTTTCGCTTTGAGCTTGTCAACTGCTTCAACAAACTCGGTGTAAGTGGTTCGCGCAAAACGTGATATTTTGATATATCCCACCTCTGGATTTAGCATAAAGCTTACGTCAATGCTGTATATAGGAATTTTATCGCGAGTAATTTCAAAACTTAACAGTTCGTCCAGTTCCTGGCGCTTAATACCAACCGTTACCTTAGTGCCGTTTGGCCCTTTCAGCATCGATACAACATCGTTTTGATTAAAGTTTACTCCGGCAACCAGCGAGTCGTTAATGGTTATTATTCGGTCTCCAGCTTGTAGGCCAACCCTTTCCGATGGTCCACCCTGTATGGTTGAAATGATTACGATGGTATCGTTGGGCATATTAAAAGTTACACCAATGCCATCGAAACCGCCATCGAGAGGTTCGTTTACCTCTTGCAAATCCGAAGCGGGAATATAAACGGAGTGGGGATCGAGTTGTTTTAGCATGGTGGGTATGGTCGATTCCACCAAATTACCCATCGATACGGTGTCAACATACTGGCTTTCTATGTAGTTAAGTATGCTCGATAGCTTATCGGCACGGGGGTATACGGTAAGGCTCGAACGCTCAGGTTTTTGTTGTATAAAAAATCCAATTACTACTCCAATGGCAAGCACTGCAGCCAGCGCAATTGGGTAAAGCCTATCTTTTCTTTTATTGGTATATTGCATTTTAGTGTTTTATTATGTAACTCAAATTTAATGCTTTACTGCCGAGTGTTTTTTGTGATAATCTTTAGGTTTATCGTGTTTTAAAAGGAAAAGTTACTTTTTCTCTAGCTTCAATATTTCTATACCTGCTCTTTTAAGCAGATCGAGCCCTTCGGTTACCCTGTACTCATCGCTGTAAACAACCCTCTTTATGCCAGCTTGAATAATAAGTTTTGAACATTCAATGCATGGAGCCGACGTAACGTATAACGTGGCACCATCGCTACTATTGTTCGACTTGGCCACCTTAGTTATGGCGTTGGCCTCGGCGTGCAGCACGTAGGGTTTGGTTTTTCCGGCTTCATCTTCGCAAATATTCTCAAAACCGCTGGGTGTGCCGTTGTACCCATCGGAAATAATCATACGGTTTTTTACAATTAGCGCGCCAACTTGTCTGCGAACGCAGTACGAGTTTTTGGCCCAAATGTGAGCCATTTCAAGGTAGCGCTTATCAAAATCGAGCTGCTTATTTCCGTAGGGATGTATGTTTGTTGATTCTTCCATAACAACATAATTTTGTAGAGCGATAAAGATATTAATTATTTTCTGTGTATGCAGATATTAAAAAAGCCTTTAACCAAATTTGGCTAAAGGCTTTGCTTGTGTACCCGGAGCCGGGGTCGAATCTACCTGTCGCCTTCCCAATTCAGTACGAAATTGTGAAAAAAATGCCTCTAGTTATAATTACTACAGGTCAGGCGAGGCAGACAGGCCGGCACGATATTGCTCTATTTTCCTTTTCAGCGCTTGTCGTTGCCATCCCGTTTTGAGTTGTTTCTCCCGCAGGCGTGCTTGATCCCTGGTGGCAAACTCCTCGATAAGGATTGTGTAAAAGGGCTTGTAGGGTTTAGTCGTTTTATTATCGCCTTTGTTGTGTTGCCACATTCTGCGTTCAGGGTTATCGGTTAACCCGATGTATGTGTAATTTCGGCTGCCGCTAGT
>CAZTFJ010000074.1:0-9664 GCA_964612255.1 uncultured Rikenellaceae bacterium
CAGCATTTCTTTAAGAACACACCTACTTTCTTCGCACTAAGCTCCTTTTCATTGTATCTCGATTACTTCTACCCTAAGGGAGGCGTAGGGAAACTATCGGAATCGCTAAAAGATAAAATTCTTGAGCTGGGGGGTGAGATTAAAACCGGAACCATTGTAACGGGAATATCCGCCCATAACAATTCTATTGCTGACGATAAGGGCAACAGCTTTAAGTACAAAAATCTTATCTGGGCAGCCGATCTTAAAACCCTATACAGAATTGCCGAAGTTGAAAACTTGCCATCTGAGGTAAAAGTCAATTTTCAGGAAACAAAGGCAAAAATTGATGGGGGTAAGGGGGGCGAGTCGGTTTTTACCCTATTCCTCCAGGTAGATGAGCCTCTGGAAAGTTTCGGGAAAGTAGCAAACGGTCACTTTTTCTATACTCCATCGCGCCAGGGTTTGGGCAAAACTCATCGACAGGAACTGTACGATATATTAGGCAATTTTTCCAATATCAGCAAGCAACAAGTTCTCACCTGGCTCGATAAGTTTATTAAGCTAAATACTTTTGAAATATCTATACCCGGACTTAAGGATAAAACTCTGGTTCCTCCAGGCAAAACGGGTATGATTATCAGTTTTCTTGCCGATTATGAACTATTCAAAAAGATTCAAGATGAGGGTTGGCTCAAAGAGTTTATAGCCGAGGTTGAGCATCGGGTTATTGAAGTTATATCCGCATCGGTTTTCCCAATGCTAAAGGATAAGGTTATAGATCGATTTTCTTTTTCACCCCTAAGCTACCATAATAGAACAGCTAGCTCCCAGGGGGCAATTGTTGGATGGGAATTTCAGAAAGAGATGCCCGTGATTAATAAGATTCAGATTGCCGATCGTTCAGTATTTACACCTTTGCCATCTGTATATCAGGCAGGACAATGGGCCTATAGCCCAGCAGGTGTTCCCATGTCCATACTAACCGGTAAAATTGCTGCAAACAGAGTTGTGAAATCAAACAAGGGATAGATGAAATATGATGCTATAGTCGTTGGAGGAGGTATTGCAGGTTTAACCGCCGCTGCATACATTGCCAAATCGGGGAAATCAGTAGTCCTATACGAAAAGCAACCTAAAACCGGCGGACTGGTGCAAACCTTTCAGCGAAACGGCGTGTATTTCGATACGGGTTTGCGCTCCATTGAGAACTCTGGCATTGTATTTCCTATGCTCCGGCAGCTGGGAATCGACGTTGAATTCGAACCTGTTACAGTTTCTGTTGGCATTGAGGATAAAGTTATCAGGGTAAATAATAGCAGCAGCATTGGAGAGTACGAGGAGTTTTTAAAATCATTTTACCCCAATAGTTCCAAAGATATTTCCATAATTATTAGAGAGATAAAAAAAATAATGGGCTATATGGATGTGCTATACGGTATCGATAATCCAGCCCTAATGGATTTTGCCAAAAACAAGAAGTACCTTTTCGGCGAGCTTCTTCCTTGGCTATTCCGCTTCCTGTTTACAATGCGGAGAATAAATAAGCTGTACGAACCGGTTGAGGATTACCTGAAAAGACTAACCAATAATCAGGCGCTAATTGATATTATTGCGCAGCATTTCTTTAAAAACACCCCTACATCCTTTGCTCTCAGCTACTTTAGTCTTTACCTAGATTACCACTACCCAAAGGGAGGAACAGGGAAAGTAGCGGAAAAGGTTACTAAATTCGTTATAGAAAGGGGAGGGATTATAACCACAGGTGTTTCAGTTATCAGCATAAACCCCGAACAAAAATATATTATCGACAGCAAGGGGAATCGCATTGAATATTCCAATTTGGTTTGGGCTAGCGATCTTAAACAGCTTTACAATGTAATTCCTACTGAAGAAATAAAGAGTAATGAGCTTATCAAAAGAATAGAGCAGAAAAGGGGTGAACTTAAAGACCTAAAGGGTGGCGATTCGGTTTTTACGGTTTACCTTACAGTGGATGAGCGTCGCGAATATTTTGAGAATATTTGCACCGGGCATTTCTTCTATACTCCCGATAAAAGAGGATTATCGTCCGTTTCAACGAATGTAATTGAGCAGTTTATAAATTCAAAGGAAATCCAAGCAGATAATAATGAACTAAAAAACAAGGTGAAAAATTATCTTCTGGAGTATTTCAAGTATAATACCTTTGAGATTGCCATTCCTGTTCTGCGCGATATCGATTTGGCTCCAGAAGGAAAAGTTGGCCTTGAGGTGAGCCTTTTCCTCGATTATCAGCTGGATAAAAAAATTGAGGAGTACGGTTGGACCAGAGAGATGAGAGATTTAATGGAGAGCATCACCATAGATATCCTTAACGATACTATTTATCCTGGGATAAAGGATAAGGTGGTGAATCGATTCTCTTCTTCGCCATTAACTTTTGAGCGGTTAACGGGTAATACTCACGGAGCCCTTACGGGCTGGGCATTCACCAATTCATTTGTGCCCGCAGTAAATCAGATGCTTAAGGTAAACGATTCTGTTAAAACCATTTTACCATCAGTATTTCAGGCAGGACAATGGACCTACAGCCCCTCTGGTTTCCCAATGTCAATAGTAACCGGCAAGCTAGCCGCCGATAGGGTAATTAAGGGTAAATAAATATTGGGTCTTTGATAATTATAGAGAATAGTTACTTTAATATTATCGGTGCGCTGCACCTAATTAGCCTAGTTTAGATTTTTTACAAATATTACCGGTGCTACGCACCTATTGGTTGTTTTTGAAAAAGCTGCAGAGCAGCGATAATATTTATAAAGATCTACAATAATGCAAGATTAAAAGGTGCAGCGCACCGATAATATTAATTTATAAATAATACGAATTTACTATTGCATATGCTTTATTCCCATAAAGTTTCACCGAGCATCGAATCAAGGCTCATACAGCTTTTTATGGGGTTGATTGGTATGAAGAGGGCCATGGAAAGGAAAATTCTTAATAATAGTTATAGCAAAAAGCCTTCAAGCATTCCAAAATCAATTCAAAGACGCTTTAGTATTGATATTGAGGAATATAATGGGAGAAAGGTTTGGACAATTTCCCCAAAAAATAGGACGAGTAGTACCGTTACACTATTCTTTCATGGTGGAGCCTATTATGCCAATATAACCCCAATGCATTGGCAACTAATTAATAACCTGCTGGATACTACAAGCGCAACATTCGTTGTTCCCGATTACCCATTGGCTCCCGAATCAACCTGTACCGATACATACCAATTTCTTGATGCGGTTTATGCAAAGCTTATTACCGAATACTCTTCGAAAAAGTTTGTATTTATGGGCGATTCGGCAGGAGGGGGGCTTGCATTGGGCTTTGCCCAAAAAATCAGAAACGAGGGGCAATTGCAGCCCGAGCACATTATTCTATTCTCCCCCTGGCTCGATGCGTCGATGGATAACCCTGGCATTGCCGAACTTGATAAGTACGATAGGATATTGAATGTAAACGGGTTGAAGATTGCAGGAGAAAATTATTCAGGCAAATTGGATGTGAAGGATTTTCGGGTTAGCCCAATTTATGGGAATTTCTCCAATCTAGGGAAAATATCAATTTTCATCGGAACAAACGAGGTTCTTATTGCCGATGTCCGTTTGCTCAAGCAATTATTGAAAGATCAAAAAATCGACTTTAACTACTTCGAGTATCCGGGAATGTTTCACGACTGGGTTGTGGTTAAGCAGTTAAATGAGACAAGGGATGTTTTGGAGAAGGTATCCCAAATTATAAAGTAATAAATAGGGAAATTGCATATTTCGGTTTTATAAAGCCAGTTTTTTATTTAAGGTGCATTGTTTCAAACATATAGTAAGAACTAGTAGTACCCTTTTTTCAGTATAATGTTGAACGTATCAGATCTATTTATAGATAATTGCAAGGAGTCGGTGTTTAGTAGCGAGTCTCTTTTGTTAAGAAATTCACAAAAGTTGAGCGTTCCCCAGATTAATTCAGTTTTACAACCATTAATTGAGACAATTGTATCGCCAAACTGAATCCCAGCTTTGTGTGCAGGAGATAGTTCTGCAATACCATTCACCGTTAGGGTGCCATGCGTAAGTTCGAAACTAAAGCCGTATCCATAGAATTCCGACATTCTTTTCCCTGTTCGAGGATTGTGTAAGGAAATTTCTCTTTTGGATGGGTTTATTGATATTAGCGAATAGTTTCTGAAAAAGCCAAGACCTATGAGATTTGGAAAGTTTGATTTGGTTGATAGGGTAATCCTACTGTTCTCAATGGTATCGTTACCAATAATTATATCTGTTATGGTTTGGTATTGTTCGTCGTAAAAGTTGCCAAACACGTTGGCATTGGCAGAGCTGCTTGTTTTTACATAGCTAGTTGAATCGAATTGTTTAAGATTTAGCAATACCGATGAAGTTTGTCCAAAATCAACCAGAACGCTATGGGTGTTATTATTGACCTGAATCCTGGTTTGAGGTAACCTTAAATTACTCAGTTTTAGAGTAGTTGTGCTATCGTATTGTTTCTCTTTTTTAGGCAATTGCTGAATTGTAAACTTGTTGTTATCAAAATTAAATTCCCAGCCCAACTGTCTAATAATTGGGGTTCCAATAATAATGTCGCTATTGGCACAGCTGAGGCGTGTATTATTTTTTTTAAGGTTGAGGGCTATTGCCAGAACATTTTTGAAACAGAAATTGCCAATTGTTAGTTCGCGTATAATCAATAATGAAGACCATTCCTTATTGTTAACCCTAATTGGAACCAGAGGTAGTTTAGTAATGTTGTACTTGTTAATGGATTCTATATCAACAACACATATATTGGCGCCGGTATCGAAAAGTCCATAAGCGTTGTTTCCATTTACGGCAATTGGTAACTCAATCCAGCTGCTATTGGTAAATGCTAAAGTAGATGATTGTGAGTTTGTAGGCTCCAGCCTGTTAGTTTGTTGATATAAGATTATAACAGTAAGTAAGAGTAGGATAATGAAGACTAGTGTGATTCTTTTCCATCTCTTGCAAAGCAATTTTATCATTACAGAAAAATCTTACTCGAACTTAATCGTTTTATCGGGACTAATGCGCGATATAACTAGCGATGGTATGAGCAGCATACCAATGGTAACGGCAAAAGTTCCAAGGTTAAGCAGAAGGATATGGACAAAGTTGAGGTTTATGGGTACGGTTGACAGGTAGTAGTTGGCCTCGTCGAGTTTAAAAAATCCGAAGTGATATTGAATCAGTGCCAATGCAATGCCTATTACATTGCCCCAAATTAGTCCTCGCAAAACTATATGGCCCGATTGAATTATGAATATCTTTTGAATAAACCCATTGTTTGCGCCAAGTGCCTTTAGCACGCCAATCATATTGGTTCGCTCTAGGATAATGATTAGTAGTCCGGCAATCATATTTATGCCGGCCACGGCAAGCATTAGAGTAAGCAGTATAATTACGTTTAAGTCCTGTAGGCCTAGCCAGTCGAAGATTTGCGGATATTTTTCAATAATGCTTTGCACACGAAGCCTCGATCCATCCTCAAGAAAGTTATAGGCCACAATATCGTCAACATCCCAAGTAATTTCTTTTATTCTGCTAAAGTCATTAATTAGTATCTCAAGCCCCGTAGCCTGATTTTGTTCCCAACCATTAAGCCGTTGAATGTGTTTAATGTCGCAGATAATGAATAGCTTGTCGAACTCGGCCATTTGCGAGCTGTAAATTCCCTCTACGGTAAAGCGGCGAATGCGTGGTGGTTCCTGCACAAAAAACATATCGAACTTATCGCCCATATTTAGCCTTAGCAACTGTGATATGGTTTTTGATATTACCGCGCCGTTTGTGGTTGTGCTATCGGATATGTTTAGTATGGTTCCTTCGGCCAGGTTTTTCTCAAAAAAGCTCCAGTCAAAATCGGTATCAATGCCCTTAAGCACTACCCCTTGCATATCGGTTTGGGTTTTAATAATGCCGGGTTTTAGGGCAAACTTTTGTATGTGCCTAATGCCATCAACAGCCTCAATATCTGGTAAAAAATCAACATCAGTGTCAATGGGCACGGTTTCGTACGAAAGGTTTCTATCGTAATTAATAATTTGAATATGGCTGCCAAAGCCAATGGTTTTCTCGCTAATTTCTTGCTTAAACCCAGTTATAACTGCTACGGTAATAATCATGACTGCCAAGCTAAGCGCAACGGCAATGGTGGCTATTTTTACGAATGGCCGCGAAAGGCTACCTTTAGCTTGCTTAGGATCCGTTAGTCGGTTAGCTATAAACTGTTCAGTTTTCAAATGCGAGATATTTTGTTGATGTGCAAATTTAGTAAAATTTACTTCCTCCCAAAGTCAGCGGGAATCTCGCCCCAAATTTTGGTTTCCCATTTAAGTAATTTGTTTTGCCAAGTATTTTCGCAAAGCCATTTTTCGGCACGGGCAATTAGGTCGAATAGTATTGCGTTGCGCCCCGTTTTTTTTAGGGTTGTATTGGCTTTTTTACGGCGAACCCAACTAATGGCAGTCATAGAGTCGGTGTAAATTGGCAAATCACTACCCTTTTGTTTTAGGAAAGCCAGGCCGTGCACTATGGCCAAAAACTCTCCAACGTTGTTGGTTCCATCAAAGTAGGGGCCTTGCCTAAAAATTTCGCGAGCAGTTTTGGCATCAACTCCACGATATTCCATATCGCCCGTGGCGGTGTTCCAGGCAGCATCAACAGCAAGGGCAGGGAATACGGGTTTGGGCTGGTTCTCCTTAAGCCCATCGAGCTGCAAGGTTACGTTGGTTTGCTTGGTAGTGTAATCGTGATAATTGCCATGCAGAGCGGCCTCGGCGGCTTGCCTAGTGGCAAACGACTTGTACTTGGCGTTAGGGTATCCTTTTATATTTTGCTGGCAATCTTCCCAACTCTCGTAAATACCGGGTTTTACCCCTTCCCATACCACGTAGTATTTCTTTTTTGCCATTTTTTTGTTGATTTTTTTGCTAGGGTTTTACCGCACACATTCTAATAACTTTAGCTCTTCCGTTGTGGTGCGTGCCTTCGTTTAGCTCAATATCTTGCTTTTGCAAGGTGATAAATTCCAACTCTTTAAACTGATTCTTAATCTCGTTAATGCTTGCAAACAGGTTTGGGTTTTTTGGACCACCCGACGAAAGTGCTATTTGCTCGGGATGAAAAAGTTCGGCTATTATTACCCCGTTGGGTTTTAGTAGGCTAATTAGCTTGGTGGCAATTTGCTGTTGTATCTCTTTTGGCAAATGCACGTATACCATCCCAACAGCATCGAATTGCTGATCCGAATTGTAATGCAATATATCGGAAACAACGTATTGAACCGACACGTCATTTTGAGCAAAAAGCTTTTGTGCCTTTTGCTGCGCCACTTCGCTAGCATCAATAGCAGTTACGTCCCAGCCCTGTTTAGCTGCCCAAAGGGCATTTCTTCCCTCGCCCTCACCGGGTAGTAATAATTTTCCGGGCTTTAATTTTGCTAATTCTTCCTTTAGGTAGCCATTTGGTTCGTAGCCATACACGTATTCAGGGCTTGCGTACCTTTTATTCCATTCGCTTGAGTTTGTCATTTAGTTGGCTGGGCTAAAATCGGGGTAAATAAGATATTTTTTTGATTTTCATGAACGCTTTAAGGTCGTTTTGCCAGCTTAGGCGTATGTCTTGTTCGGTAACTCCTTGCTCAATTTGAGTTTGCAGCGTATTGTTTCCGGCCAATAGCTTAAAGTAGGTATTAAAAAACTCTTTGTTTTGAGGATACGACTGGTAAGCAAAGAGCAACCATGTAAGGTTAATTTGGCGTAATCCCAAAAAATACTCTGTTTGGTAGTCCCTAAGGTCAACACCGTAACATTTTTCTCCCTTTAGGGGAGGGTTAGTGCTGGCACCTGGTCGGCTTTCGGGCGTGAACCCAAATGGCATTTGCGTAAAGCTTGGATGGCCAAAAACCTGAAAGGGGAAATCGGTTCCGCGGCCAATGCTAACCTTAGTTCCCTCAAAAAATCCTAGCGAGGGGTAGAGGTATATTGAAGTTTGGTTTGGTAGGTTAGGCGAGGGCCTAACGGGTAGCACATAGGTTGAGTCATGCGTGTAGTTAAGGTTTGAGATAACCGTAAGGTCGCATTGTAGTGAATCTTTTAGCCATTTTTCGCCATTTATCATTTTGGCGTACTCGCCAATGGTCATGCCGTGAACCACCGGCACCGGATGAATGCCAACAAATGAGGTGAAATCGGGCTTAAGCACTGGGCCATCAACATAAAACCCGTTGGGATTTGGCCTATCTAGTATAATTAGCGATAGGTTCATCTCGGCACAGGTTTCCATTACGTAGTGCATAGTCGATATGTAGGTGTAGTACCTAACGCCCACATCTTGTATATCGAAAACAACAATATCGAGCTCACTAAAATCGTTTTGCGAAGGCTTTTTGGAACTACCATAGAGCGATATCACAGGAATTCCAGTTTGTTCATCAATTTGATTGTCAATAAATTCACCTGCATCGCCTGTCCCTCTAAAGCCATGTTCAGGGCTAAAAATTTTTGTTATGCTCACTCCGCGCGCTATTAGGCTGTCAACCAGGTGTGTTTTGCCTACCAGTGTGGAATGATTAGCAACTATCCCTACGCGTTTGTCGTTAAGTAGTGACAGGTAGCTGTCCATTCGTTGAGCGCCAATTACGATAGTTTTTTGAGATTCGCTTTGCTTTGCGCCCGTTTGGCACGATGTGAATAGTGCAAGAATTAGGAAAAAAGTAATTAGTCTCAATGTGTATGCAGGTATTTGTTTACACGAAATTAGTAAAAAACTACGGCTTTGCGTTTACACACACATAAAAAAAGACCTCTGGGCAAGCTAAAGCAAGTTTTTCTAACATATATTTTTGCTCTGCGGAATCTAAATTCCTAAATCATTTTTCGAACGGAGAATATTCTTTGCAGTTAATGGGGTTGCGTAGGAAAGACCAAACCAATTTTGATTCGCAACAGACTTTTAAACAATGCCTACTCTTATAGTATGTGCCCTTTTTATGAAACGAGTTGGTTTTAGGTGATTGCTGAGTACTGTTTACAAGTTTTATGCGTTCTTCCTTGTCAAGGTATTTTTAGAAACTGTTTAAGTTTAAATTAGCACTCTGATTTTCAGTTGCCACGGGCTTAAGCCCGTGGAATAAATATGTTTCAAATAATGGCTTTAGCCACATTTTAAATTTAATTATGGGGCTGAAGCCCAGCATTCATCACCCTCTTTGACCACGGGCTTAAGCCCGTGGCAATTAGCAAAATGTTTTGTAGGAATAAAACTTAAACAGTCTCTTATAACCATAAGCTTTGCACAAATTGGTATAAGTACCTTATGAATTTTAGCTGTTTCAATATTATTATACGGGCAGGTAGCCATATTGTATGTTTAGATACTATAGAGTTTTTGTTTAAAAATTTATATGAAAAAGGTTTCAACACTAGCATTAAAGCCTTCTCTTTATTTAATGTTTTTGTTTAAGGTATTACATAGTATAAAACCATAAAAAAGTATGAAAATGAAAAATTATCTATTTATTACCGCACTAGTTCTATTCGTGGGATGTAAACAAAGTGATAGAACAGAGTATATTATTGCTGAGAAGGATCTAATACCCGAGGGGATTGCTTACTCAAAAT